>JBDSFA010000459.1:0-5269 GCA_039919785.1 Dokdonella sp.
TGGAAGAGGAGCGCGCACGTATCAATGTGATCCTCAATTCGAAGGCGCGCCTGAAGACCCTGATCAAGGACGAACTAAAGGACGACGCGAAGAAATATGGTGACCCACGGCGCTCGCCCCTGATCGAGCGCGCAGTTGCGCAAGCACTCGACGAAGCCGCGCTGGTGGCGAGCGAGCCGATCACGGTGGTGCTATCGGCGAAGGGTTGGGTGCGTGCAGCGAAGGGACACGATGTCGCCGCGGCGGAACTTGGCTATCGCGATGGCGATTCGTTCCTCGCTTCCGCGCCAGGCCGCAACACACAGCAGGTCGCGTTCATCGATTCGACTGGCCGCAGCTATTCGACTCCCGCGCATACCCTGCCTTCAGCGCGTGGCAATGGCGAGCCGTTGACCGGCCGCTTCGCACTACCGGCCGGCGCACGCTTCGATGCGGTCGCAATCGCGGACTCCGCCAGCAAACTCGTGCTCGCTTCGGACTTCGGCTACGGATTCGTCACCCGCTTTGAAGCGCTGCTGGCGAACAAGAAGGCCGGCAAGCAGATTCTCAACATGGACGACGACGCGCATGTGATTGCACCTGCGCTCGTTGCAGATTCCGCGCGAGATCGTCTGGTCGTCGTTACCAACGTTGGGCACCTGCTGATGTTCTCGGTGGCTGAACTTCCAGAACTCGACAAGGGCGGCAAGGGCAACAAGCTGATTGAGATCCCGAAGGCGAAGCTCGCCGATGGCGAACGCGTGGTCGGCGTCGCAGTCGTTGCCGAGGGCAAGGGCGAAGTCACCTTGTACGCAGGCCAACGCAAGCTCACGTTGAAATGGGCTGACCTGGTCGAATACGGCGGCAACCGCGCCATGCGCGGCTCGCTTCTGCCGCGCGGATTGCAGCGCGTCGAAAGAATCGAGGCGACTGGATAGCCGCGCACGATCATTGTAGAACCACGCCGTAAATCGGCATGACTGTCCTAGGTCATGTACACTTTTTGTGCATTGCCAATGCAGCGACCCAGTGCAACCGAGCAACAGGGGCAACGTCATGACGCGAAGCAATTCAGAAATCGGTCGATCGGGATTGATCGCTGCCAATAGCGAGGGCCCTGCTGCCTGGTACGCCCATCGACCGTGGACGGCCCACTACCCGGATTCGATGCCGACCGATTTCGATATCGCCCCGGATTCCACCATGCTTTCGCTGCTGCAGTCTGCCTGCAGTCGTTATGCGGACTATGCCGCGTTCGAGTTCGACGGCGAGCAGCTGAGCTTTCGCGAATGGCTGCACCAGGCCGACCATCTTGCGCGTTTTTTCGTGCACGAGTGGAAACTCGAACCCGGTGATCGCGTGCTGCTCATGCTGCCGAACGTGCCTGCGTTTCCCATCGCATTGTTGGCCGCATGGATCGCCGGCCTCGCAATCATGCCGGTCTATATGGCCGCCACCACGCAGGAGCTTGAAGGCCCCATCGCCGCGATCGCACCCAAGGCCATCGTCGGCCTCGATGTGCTGATGGATACCTTCCGTGCCGCACGCGGCGCGGCGGCGATGCGCGAACTCGTCGTCACGGCGCCAGCCGAACTCTTCGGAGTCGCTGCGGTCGGCCCGGCACACGCCGTCGGCTTTGAAAACGCGATCGCCAAAGGCGCCACGCTTGCGCCCGTGCAGCGAACCGTTCGCCCCGATGATCTCGCCCTGATGTCCTACACGGGTGGCACAACGGGCGTCTCCAAGGCGGTCAGGACAACGCACGCGAACATGCGCGCCGGCATCGAGATTCTGCGCATCACCATGGCGGAACATACCTGCCATGAAGGCGGACTCGTCGTCAGTGTCCATCCGTTTTCGCATGCAGCGGGCATGTCGGTGAACCTGCTGCAGTATTCGAGCCGTGGTGTTACCCAGCTGCTGTTCCCGAAAATGACGGATGCCGAACGCGTCGTCGCCGGATGGCGTGGTCGTGCCGTGAATTCGATCCTGGCGGGGCCCGCTTTCCACAACCGCCTGATGACGACGCCGGGATTTGCCGAGCTCGATTTCTCCGCGCTGCGCTCCGGCCTGGTTGGTGGCATGCCGTTGCGCGCCGATATCCGCGATCGCTGGGAGGAAGTCACCGGCAAGCCGTTGCTGCAGGGCTACGGGTTGACCGAGACCTCGGTGCCGATTACCGGCGAACTGGGATTCGATCGCCACATCGGCAGCGTGGGGTTTCCGTTTCCTTCGGTCCAGCTGACGATACGCGACCCCGATGCATCCGACCTGGCTGCCGTGCCGGTCGGAGCTATCGGCGAAGTCTGGCTGCGCGGCCCGTTCATGATGGCGGGCTATCACGAACGACCCGACGAAACCGCGCGTGCGATGACCGCTGATGGCTGGTTTCGCACGGGCGACCTCGGCCGTATGGATGTGAGCGGCGCGCTCTACCTGCTCGGCCGGATCAAGGACATGATCCTTGTCGATGGTGCCAACGTCTATCCAGCGGCGATCGAGGATGTGGTCGGTGCGCATCCCGGCATCAGCGACGTCTGCGCCGTCGGAATGCCCGACGACGAAGACGGCGAGCGCGTGCGCTTGTTCGTCGTGCGGCGCGATCCGCAGCTCGACGAAGCAGCCGTCGCAGCCTGGTGTGCCGAACGCCTCTCGCATTTCAAGCTGCCCAAACGGATCGAGTTTGTCGATGCGCTGCCGCGATCAGCGGTCGACAAATTGCTGCGGCGCGAATTGAGCGAGCGACCTCTTTCCTGATCCTTGCCCGGCGATACGCGGCGAGGGCGACAAGCCGCAAATTCGCAGAGCCTGGCTCGCGCAGGCACGTGGACCGTGCGTGTCTTTACGGCAGATCGGACCCCGCCACGTGCATATGCATGCTTGCCGACATGTCTCGCGACAGGCGCGCTCCTCTATGATGCTGCGCTTAATTCCAGTGGTGCACTGATCGTGATCCGTTTTCTGCAAAGACTCATCGTCATCCTGCTTGCATCGGCTGCCTTGCTCGTCATCGTCGCGTGGGCGGCATTGCGCGGCAGCCTGCCGCGCTATGAGGGGAAAATCGAGGTACCCGCCCTCAGCGCCGCCGTCACGGTCGAGCGCGACGCACTCGGCACGGCTACCGTGCGCGCCGCCAATCGGCGCGATCTTGGCTGGGCGCTCGGCTACGTGCATGCGCAGGAACGCTATTTCGAAATGGATCTGCTGCGCCGACGGGCCGCCGGCGAGCTTGCCGAGATGTTTGGCGCTGTGACCGTGCCAATCGACAGGATCGCTCGCGCTCATCGCATGCGCGCGCGCATGCGCGCTGCGTACGAAGCGCTGCCGCAGGTGCAGCGCGATGCACTGGACATCTATCGCGACGGCGTCAATGCCGGTCTCGCGGCATTGTCAGTGCGTCCGTTTGCGTATCTGTTGACGCGCAACACGCCCGCTCCATGGCGCAGCGAAGACAGCCTGCTCGTCGTTGCTGCCATGGCTTTCACATTGAACGATTCGGAAAACGGGCGCGAACTCGCGCTGGCGCAGATACATGCCGCGCTACCGGAATCGGCATTCCGTTTCCTTGTCGCGAGCGGCGGCAACTGGGATGCACCCATTGCCGGCGCGCCGCTGGCATGGCCGCAGCCACCGACGCAGGCAGAACTTGATCTGCATGCACTCGATCCACACCTGCTCATGCATGCCGAGGCAACGGTCGAACACATTCCGGGCAGCAACAGTTTCGCGGTGAGCGGAACGCTCGCGAACGGCGCGGCGCTCGTCGCAAATGACACGCACCTGGACCTGCGCGTGCCGAACCTGTGGTTCCGCACGCGCCTGATCTATCCCAATCCACGTCGGGCCGGCGAGCTCGTCGATGTCACAGGCGCCGGCCTTCCGGGCGTTCCGGCCGTCGTCATCGGCAGCAACGGCAAGGTTGCCTGGAGTTTCACCAACAGCTACATCGACACGGCCGACTGGGTGCGCGTCATGCGCGATCCTGCAGATGCCAGCCGCTACCGCGCTGCCGACGGCTGGGCGTCGATTTCGAAACAGAGCGAAACCATTCACGTGCATGGCGCGGCCGACGTGACACTCGACATCGAGGAGACGCAGTGGGGCCCGATCCTTGCCAAGGATGTCGACGGCACGTCGCTGGCATTGGCCTGGACGGCGCACCAGCCCGGCGCGATCAATCTGGAGCTGGCGCGGCTGGAACAGGCGGAGACGAGCGATGAAGCCGTCACGATCGCCCAGGTCAGCGGCATGCCGCCGCAGAACTTCGTGGTCGGCGACAAGACCGGCAGCATCGCGTGGACCATTGCCGGGCGCATCCCGAAGCGAATCGGCGGTTTCGATCCGGGCCTGCCGGCGGACTGGTCGCACGTTGGCAGCGGCTGGGATGGCTGGATCGATCGGAATGACACACCGCTGATCTCGAATCCCCCATGGCAGCGCTTGTGGACCGCCAATCAGCGCGTCGTCGAAGGCCCTGGCCTTGCGATGCTCGGCGACGGCGGCTACGACCTCGGCGCACGTGCGCGCCAGATCCGCGACAATTTGCGCGACCATCAGCATTTCGCGCCGGCCGACATGCTCAAGATCCAACTCGATGATCGTGCGCTGCTACTTGAGCGCTGGAAAGATTTGCTCAAACTCGAACTCAATCGCACGCCGGCTTCGGCACTCAACGACGCGATGAAGAATCAACTCGATCACTGGGGTGGCGAAGCAGGGATCGATGCGGTCGGTTATCGTCTTGTTCGTGCGTGGCGCAATGAAGTCATCGACACGGTCATCGACAGCTTCAGCGCCGCGGTGCGCCGTAGGTTCCCCGATTTCACCCCGCCCAAGCTTGCACAGGATGAGTACGCGGTGTGGAAACTGCTGGACAAACGCCCTGCTCACCTGCTTCCTCCCGGCTACGCGGATTGGGACGCATTGCTGATCGCCTGCGCCGAACGCGCCGGCAGCAACCTCGACAAGCAGGCAGGCGGATTGGCATCGCGCACGTGGGGCGAGCGCAACATGTCCCGCATTGCGCATCCGCTTTCGCGCGCCCTGCCCGCGTTTCTTGCGCGCCGACTCGACATGCCGAGCCAACCGCTGCCCGGCGACAACAATATGCCGCGCGTGCAGAGTCCGGACTTCGGCGCATCGGAGCGTTTCGCCGTGAGTCCAGGCGACGAAGCCCACGGTTATTTCATGATGCCGGGTGGCCAGAGCGGACATCCGCTGTCGCCGTACTATGGCAGCGGTCACCAGGACTGGGCCGAGGGCAAGCCGACGCCGTTCCTGCCGGGGCCGG
>JBDSFA010000067.1:0-4408 GCA_039919785.1 Dokdonella sp.
GGTTGGAGATCCGACGCCGTGCGCTGGGTGACGAGGCGGACATGCTCGATGGCAGTTACCGCGCTCTGGCGCTCAATGCGCTGCACAGGGGCGAGAACGCCGTTGCCGAGACCAACGCGCGACGCGCGCTGGCGCTGGATCTTCGCACCTACGGCACACGCCACCAGAATTCGGTGGAGTCGCAAATCATGCTCGGCAATGTCCTGCTCGATGGTGGCAGTTTCGACGAAGCGGAGCGCCTGCTGCATGCCGCGGCGATGACGGCTGACGACATTTACGGGAAGCCGAACGATGCCGCCGGCTACGCGCGCGCACTGCAGGCGCGCGTACTGGCGCGCAGTGGCCAGATGGACGAGGCCATGCCGATGTTCGACGAGGCGATGGTCGCACTGCGCGCGTCAGTGGGTGACCAGCACTTTGAAACCGCAGATGCGCTGACCTGGCAGGGCGAGGCGGAACTGGCGCACGGCGACATTCAGCGTGCCCAAGTAACGGCGCAACACGCGCTGACCGCTGCACGCGCGGCCTATCCGGCTGGGGATGCGCTGATTGCAGATAGCCTGCTACTGCAAGCACGCGTCGATCGCGCGCTCGGTCGTCCGGCTGATGCAATGCCCCTGTTGCGCGAAGCACTCGCGCTGCGCAAGGCGGCGCTGAAGGCCGATGATCCGCGCATCACGGAGATCGAAAGCGCACTGCGAAGTACCTGAAGTGGAACGGCATGATGATCAGCGGTTGGCTCCGGGTCCGTCGGATTGGTTGAACCCGCAAATTGCACGGCCGGGCGAATCGGCAACGCGACAATCCACGAGTTCGGCTATCCAGCGTAAGAGCATGGCAATAACGAACGCGTGAACGCGGCACCCAGCAGGAGATACCAACGATCATCGCAATCGCGCTCAACTTGAGCATTTCGTTTGTCACCTCGGCTGCGCTGGAAAAGGTCGTTCATTCCAGCGTTCATGCCAGGGATGCAGTGGCCGAGGTAGCAGCCACACAGGAACGACTGACTTCGCTCGAACGGCAGTCCTGGGTTGCATGGCAAGGCCATGACCATGATTTCTTCGCGCGGATGCTCGCCGATGATCATGTCGACGTCGGCACACGCGGCGTTGCGGACAAGGCGAGCGTGATCGCCGGTGTCGCCAGTCCTGCCTGCACGGTGAAGAGCTATGCACTGGGCGATCTGAAATTCACCCGTCTCAGTGCTGACAGCGCGATGATCGTGTATCGCGCACAGCAGGACACAATGTGCGGCACCGCGCGCGTTCCGAGCCCGACTTGGGTGACCTCGGTCTATGTCAATCGCGACGGACAGTGGTTGAACACGTCCTTCCAGCTGACGCCGATCGAGTCTCCATGATGGCTTTTCGGCGCGCTCGAGGAGCCAAAGGCGCGCATCGAGCCCTCGTTCCTTTTAGAATCATCACATGCCGACGACGCTCCCCGCATTCCGCAAACAGCTCAGCGCGAGCGAACTGAAACCGGTCTACCTGATTGCCGGCGCCGAGCACCTGCTCGTGATGGAAGCCGCCGACGCGCTGCGCGCGCGCGCGAAAGAGCTGGGCTTCATCGAACGCGAGGTGCTCGACGTCGAAGCAAATTTCGACTGGAACCAGCTCGACGACGCGAGTCGCTCGATGTCATTGTTTGCGAGTCGCAAGCTGATCGACCTGCGCTTGCCGACGGGTAGGCCCGGCAAGGAGGGCGCCGCCGCGATTGGCGAATTCTGCGCGGCACCGCCGCCGGACACGGTGCTGCTGGTCAGCACGAACGACTGGAGCAAGAAACACGAAGGTGCCTGGTCCGCCGCGATTGAGCGCGTAGGCACGACCGTGACCGTGTGGCCGCTCAAGCGCGAGGAACTGCCGGACTGGATTGGCGCGCGCATGGCCAGTCGAGGACTCAAGGCGACAGCGGATGCAATCGCGCTGCTCGCCGATCGTGTCGAAGGCAACCTGCTCGCCGCTGCGCAAGAGATCGACAAGCTCGCCTTGCTGCATGCGGGAACGACGGTCGATATCGAAGTCCTCGACGCCAGTGTGGCCGATGACGCACGTTACGACGTGTTCCGACTCACCGATGCGGCGATCGGAGGCGACGCCGGGCGTGCCCTGTATATCGTTGCCGGTTTGCGCGCCGAGGGCGAGGAGCTGATTCCGCTTCTCGGTTGGATGCTGATGCAGTTGCGTCTGCTGCTGCGACTGGCTTCCGCGCAGAATATCGACAATGCCTTGCGCAGCGAACGTATCTGGCCTGCCGCGCGCGAAGGCATGTTCAAGCGCGCGTTGAAGAATGGCGATCGTGCGCATTGGGAGCGATGCCTCAACCAGGCCGGGCGTATCGATCGCATTGCAAAGGGACGAGGCGATGGTGATGCCTGGCGCGAACTCGAACGTCTTGTCGCCGCGATCGCCGCACCGCGACGTGGCGCCGGATTACTGGCGTGAATCCGCTCGCGATCTTCGGTGGCACCTTCGATCCGATTCACAACGCACACCTGCGCGTGGCGTGGGAAGCGGCCGAGTTTCTGGATGCACAAGTCCTGTTGCTGCCGGCAAGCGTACCGCCGCATCGCGATCAACCCATTGCGAGCGCGATGCAGCGTGCTTCCTGTGTGCGCGCCGCGCTCACGGGGCAGGACCGACTGATCCTCGACACGCGTGAACTGCAGCGTGAAGGACCGTCCTACACAATCGACTCGCTCGTCCAATTGCGTTCGCAATTCGGAGAATCGCGCTCGCTGGTGTTACTGGTCGGCGCCGATGCTTTTGCAGGGCTGCCGAGCTGGCATCGCTGGCGCGAATTGTTCGACTTCGCGCACATCGGCGTGCTGACACGCCCGGGCCATGACGGTCCATTGCCGACCGAACTGCGCACCAAGATCGCATCGCGCCGCTGCACCAGTGTGGCGATGCTGCACGAAAGTCCGGCTGGCCGCGTGCTGCCGATTCCGGTCACGCCGCTGGAAATTTCGGCCAGTCAGGTGCGTTCGCTGCTCGCCGCGGGCCGCGAACCGCGCTGGCTGGTGCCGGATGCGTTGTTCGCGAATGCGGATCTGCTCGCGCCGTATCGGCCTTAGCTTTTCCCTTCTCCCTTCTCCCTGCCGTCACCGGAGGGAGAAGGGAACAGCGGCAACCCTACTTTGGCCGCCGCTTCGGCTTGTCGAAACCGCCGGGCGCGGAACTGCGCGGCTTGAACGACGGCGGCTTGGCCGAATGCGGTTTGCTCGGCTTGCCGAAATCCGGTTCGTCGCTGCCGCGCGTGATGCGCAATTGCTGACCTGACACCCACACTTTCTTCAGATGCTTGAAGATTTCCGCTGGCATGCCTTCGGGCAGATCGACCAGGCTGTGGTCGTCGCGGATATCAACGCGCCCGATGTTCTTGCTGTCGAGGCCTGCTTCGTTTGCGATCGCGCCGACGATGTTGCCGGGTTGGACGCCATGCTCCTCTCCGACTTCGATTCGGAACGTCTCGAAGCCCTTCTCGGGCGCGCCGCGCGGACGGTCGTCGCGACGGATGCGCGCGAGTTTCTCGTCGCGGCGCCCTTCCTCGTGATGCGAGCGCGGTGGACGGTTTTCAGTGCGTGCAGCAGCATTTGCAGGCGGGCTGAACGGCGTGCGCGGAAGCTTGTTGTCTTCGTTCGCTGGCGGCGCGCCTACCTGGTCTGCTGGCGTGCGTGTCGCAAAGCGATCATCGCTGCGCGGCGGACGCGGCTTGTCGAACGATCGCCCAAACGGTGTTTCTCCAGGCTGCAGCGCACGTTCCTTGCGCACTGGCTTGTCGAAAGCGGGCTTGTCGAACGAACGCGGCTCGCGCTGACGCTCGAACGAACGCGGTTCGCGCGTGTCGCGCGAGAACTCCCTTGTCGTGTCAGCCCGGTTCATGTCGGCGCGTGACGGCGGCTTCAGCAGCAGCGGTTCATTGCCTTGCACGAGACGCGCGAGCGCGGCGGCGATTTCCACCGCGGGCACGTTGCGTTCCTGCTCGTAGGCTTCGATCATCTGGCGGAACGGGCCAAGATCATCGCCACCGAGTGCATCGGCAATGCGCTGCTTGAACTTGGTGATGCGGTGGTCGTTGACGGCATCGACGCTCGGCAGCTGCATTTCCGCGATCGGCTGGCGCGTTGCGCGCTCGATTGCCTGCAACATGCGCTTCTCGCGCGGTGCCACGAACAAGATGGCGTCGCCGGTACGCCCGGCGCGTCCGGTGCGGCCGATGCGGTGCACGTAGGCTTCGGTGTCAGTGGGAATGTCGTAATTCAATACATGACTGATGCGTTCGACATCAAGGCCGCGCGCGGCGACGTCGGTCGCAACGAGGATATCGAGCTTGCCGTCTCTGAGGTTCTGGATGAGACGTTCGCGTTGCTGCTGCTGCACGTCGCCGTTGATTGCGGCAG
>JBDSFA010000314.1:0-4829 GCA_039919785.1 Dokdonella sp.
CGATGAGCGCACTAAGGGCATTACGTTTCATTCAGAGTCTCCTCTCTACGTTTTTTGGTATTCGCCACGCGTCCTGCAACCCAAGGGGACGCTCTCACACTCGTACTAGTCTACGCGAAAATGACGCACTAGAAACGGGCGCTTAACAAATTCCCAAGGATGCGGGCTGTGGCGGGAGTGTAGCGACATCGAGCCGCAACAACCACCCTCATGTGAAGATGCCGTTAAGGGTGGAGTCATTCAGTTGGCAAACAAATTCATAAATCGATGGATTGGCATTGCATCGAGCGTTTCGGTACTGCGGCTGGCTGAAACGATCTTGTGTACGCGATTTGCCGGCAAGTGCCCGGCCAAGGCGGCTTCGAACTTCGCCAGCAAGACAGGAATGCCTTCAGCCCGGCGCTTGCGATGGCCGATCGGGAAGTCGATCGAAATCTTGTCGGTCGAGCTGCCGTCCTTGAAGAACACCTGCAGAGAGTTCCCGATGTAGCGTTTTTCCGGATCGAAGTAGTCCTTGGTGAACTGCGGGTTCTCCTTGACCTCCATCTTCGCGCGCAGCGCATCGATACGCGGGTCTGCAGCCACGCTGTCGGCATAGTCGTCGGCGGTCAGACGCCCGAAGATCAGCGGCACCGCCACCATGTACTGGATGCAGTGATCGCGGTCGGCGTAGTTTGCCAGCGGGCCCGTCTTGTCGATGATGCGCACACCTGCTTCCTGGGTTTCGATCACGATCTTTTCGATCTGATCAATCTTGCCGGCCACCTTCGGGTGCAGCTGCATCGCGCATTCGACCGCGGTCTGGGCGTGGAACTCGGCTGGGAAGCTGATCTTGAGTAGTACATTCTCCATCACGTAGCTGCCGAATGGGCGCTCGAACTCGAATGCATTGCCCTTGAACGCGACATCGTAGAAGCCCCAGGTCTTCGCCGTCAGTGCGGACGGATAACCGACGCAGCCCTTGACCGCATTCAATGCATGCGTGACCGCGCGACGGCAGGCATCACCCGCCGCCCAGCTCTTGCGTGGTCCGGCGTTCGGTGCGTGGCGATACGTGCGCAACACACCGTTGTCGATCCAGCTCTGCGAGACCGCGTTGACGATCTCTTCCTTGCCGCCCCCGAGCATCTGGGTCGCGACTGCGGTCGACGCGAGGCGGACAAGGATCACGTGGTCGAGCCCAACGCGGTTGAAAGAATTTTTCAGCGCGTAACAGCCCTGGATTTCGTGCGCCTTGATCGCATGACCGAGCACATCGCGCACAGTCAGCGGCTTGCCGCCTTCGCGTTCGGCCTTGCGCGACAGGTAGTCGGCCACCGCAAGGATCGCGCCGAGATTATCGGAAGGATGGCCCCATTCGGCCGCGAGCCAGGTGTCGTTGAAATCGAGCCAGCGCACTTGCACGCCGATGTTGTAGGCCGCCTGCACGGGATCCAGTTCGAAGCTGGTGCCGGGGACGCGCGCTCCACCAGCAAGCGTCGCGCCGGGAACCAGCGGCCCCAGGTGTTTGACGCATTCCGGGAATTTCATCGCGAGCATCGAGCATGCCAGCGAATCGAGCAGCACGTAGCGCGCGGTGTCGTAGGCTTCTTTCGAGTCGATCTTGTAGTCGACGACGTAGTTGGCGATGTCGACCATCGGTTGGTCAGGATCAGGCCTCACGGCCGAGCGGATGTCGTGATGGGACATGGGATTTGCCAGCCGTCGGGAAAGAGCCCCCTATTTTGCCAGAATCACGCGGTTTGCAGAGAACTCGCAGCACGCCGGGGACTCTTCCGCTCGGGGGTGCCGGCTCAATCTGGCTGACACCCCGATACTTTGCGCAGACGGAGCATTACCCAGGCGCGACGACGGTATTCTCGCCAAGGGCGCATCGAACCTCATTTCTCATACGCCCCGATATCGACGGCTGTTCCCACAACGCGCGAGCTGCCCGCGAAATCGGATGCGCCGATCACTGCGACGCCATAGTCAAGGCCCGAATCAATCGCCGGCGACCCACTGGTGATACGCAGATCCGGCGCGATCAGATCAGTGATTTGCGGATTCGCGAACAGTGAATGTCCATCCTGTGCGGCTGCCGTGCGATACGCGGAAATACTCGTGTAGTCGGTCCCCTGCCAGACCCAGCTCGATCCGATCGCCCCGGCATCGGAGTAATAGAGGTTGTGGTCGAGTGCGGCGGGCATCGGCGTATCGCCAGCGAACGCATACACCAGCAAGCCTCCGTTGCCGGCATACACCAGATTGTTCGCGAATACATTGTTGGTGGCGTGATACTGGATCTGGAATTCGCCCTCGCCCGTGCCCGCCTGATCGTTGCGGAACAGCGTATTGCCGACGATGGTCGCGTGATCGGTTCCACCCACGCCGGCGGCGTAACCGCCGATCGAGATGCCGGCCGAATGGCCGAGATAGACGAGGTTGTTGCGCACGAGCACATAGCTGCTGCTGCGACCGGCATGCTCGCTCGCAACCTCGATGCCGAAGTCGACGTGATGCACGCGGTTGCGCTCAATCGTGATGCGCGTGCCACCGTCGACATAGATGCCGTCTGCCGCGTATTCGTTGCCGTAGGCCGGATTGCCGTACGAGCTGATGTTGTAGATCGTGTTGCCACTGATCACGCCATCGCGCGCCTGATCATAGGCAGGGTCTGGCGCAACACCTTCGAAACCGATCGCGCCGATCGCGATATTGTTGGTGTCATGCACGGTGTTGCCGCTGATCGTCCATTGCTCGACATTGCCGTCGAGCGAAAACGATTCGCTGCAACCCAGCACGAGGTGATCGATTTCGTTGCCCGCGATTGTGAGCTGGTTGATCGATGCGGGCGCCGAGGTGCCATCGACCTTGAGGCCAAACGCATTCGCCGCGCAGCCATTGCCGGTGTTGCGGATATCATGGATGTGATTACCGAGTAGGCGAATCTGCGTGCCGGCGCCGGTGACGTAGAGACCGATCGGCACCTTGGACGTCGACCCCGTGCTGTAGTTGCGCAACTCGAACCCGTGC
Source organism: Dokdonella sp. (assembly GCA_039919785.1). Taxonomy (GTDB): domain Bacteria; phylum Pseudomonadota; class Gammaproteobacteria; order Xanthomonadales; family Rhodanobacteraceae; genus Dokdonella_A. The sequence goes on from JBDSFA010000314.1 coordinate 3,016, forward strand.
ACCGTCACGTAGCTCGCATCGACGATGGTGATCAGACCGTTCTGACCGTTCGGTATCGCAAGTCCTGCGCCATCGATCGTTGCGACTTCGCCCGGCACATTGCTGACCTTGATCGGGCCCGCGGTGTCCGATCCCGAGCGCGTCAACGTCACCAGTTCGTTGTACACGCCGCCGCGCACGCAAATGGTGTCGCCTGCATTCACGTGGGTCGCAGCGAACTGGATCGAGGCCCAAGGCGTCGCCAAGCTTCCGTCGTGTCCGTTGTCGCCATTCGTCGCGACGTAGTAGACATGCGTCGGAGGCGCTTCGAATCCGGATGAGAAGAGCGTATCCCCTGGAATGAGGCAATCGCTTGCGACGGCCCTGCCCGTCAACAGGATCAGCAACAGGAACGTTCGGTGCTTCATGGCGCGCCTCGTAGTCGAGGTCAGAGTATGCCGATGCGTACATTGCGCAAGAGTGGCAGCGGTCACGACACCGAAATTCCCTGCACCACGCTGTGCGAACGGCGACATTGCTTGGGGTCATGATCGAGCAGCATCGCATCCTGGATCGCGTCGTAGATCTGGGCGATGGCGGCGAACTGGGTACAACGCTGACGCAGACCCTATTTTCGATCGATGCGACGGACCTGTGCGCCGCGCACAGACAGCTCGAATCCTGCAATACGAGCGGCAGGGTTGCGCTGGCAGACTAGCCACACACGGCTTGGCGGGAGTCGGAACGGCGTGCAAAATCGCTCATCGCTCCGCTCACAGCCCGCTCGTAGTGCCGACCACTCCCAGCTTCGACCCATTGCTCAACCTCAGCGGATTCGATGGCAGTTCCGCCGAAGCGCTGCGGGCGCTGCATTCGTACTTGGCGACACGCCTGACGCATTGTTCGCTCACCCTCGTCCAGGTAACCGGTTTCGCGCCAGGGCAATGCCGGTTGGCCGGGCAGATCGATGCAAACGGCTGCGAGCGCGTCGCGAACATCGATCCGCTCGGCGAGCATTCGAGCGGCAAAGTGTTCGGCGATGCTCTCACCACGGCCCTGCTATCACACACAGAGTCGACAACGGTTCGAGTGAAAGGCCATCTTGCGAGCTCGCCATTCGCACGAGCATTGGCGAATCCCGCCGTCATTCTGGGGATTCCAATCGCAAATGCCGGCGCGGTCCGCCACTGGTTTGTATTAGGCAGCGCCGTTGCGGACCGCTTCGATGCACTCGATCACGACGCGTTTTTGATCGAAGCCAATCTCGCTGCGAATCTGATCATCCGGCCTCTTGTCACGCGCGCACTGCGCACGGAAACCACGCGTCAGCGTCAGGCGATCGAAGGCCTTGCGGATGTGCAGCGCATGCTGCTACCGGACAGTCCCGTCATCGGCGGCCTGGACTACGCTGTGCATTGGCAGCCGGCGGACACGGCTGCGGGTGACTACTACGACTTGGTGCCGCTGACTCAGCGCGCCCCAGCGGATTTCCTGAATGAGGGTAGCGACATCTGGGCCCTGATGCTTGCCGACGTGTCCGGTCATGGTGCAGCCGCCGCGATGGAAGCGGTGCAGTTCGACGCGATCCTGCGCACCTACAAGGACGACGAGGAAAGCGGACCCGCGGGCGTATTGACCTATGCCAATCGCCATTTCTTCTCGCGCCGGCAGCGACAGCATTTCCTGACCGTATTCGCCCTCCTCTACCGACCGGACCTGCGCCGCGCGGTCTACGTCAACGCCGGCCATCCGCCGCTGCTGCATCGGCGCGGCGACAGCGTGATCTCGTTCGGCGCCGGTACGCAGATTCCACTGGGCATCCTGCGCGACCACGT
>JBDSFA010000141.1:0-7652 GCA_039919785.1 Dokdonella sp.
ATTGGCTTCAATTTTGGTTCCGGAGAGTGCTGGATGGCCCGTATCACCGTGGAAGATTGCCTCGAAGTCGTGGACAACCGCTTCGAGCTCGTACTGATGGCAACCAAGCGCGCGCGCCAGTTGGCGAAGGGTGCCACGGCCACAGTCGAAGGCCACAACGACAAGCCGACGGTGCTTGCACTGCGTGAAATTGCCGAGCGCAAGGTCAACCAGACCCTGATCGACGAGATCGACAAGCAGGAACGCGAGAAGGCCGAGCGCGAAGCGCTGGAATGGGCCGCCGCTGAAGTCGACGACGATCTGGGCAAGGGTGGCGACGACCTCTGATGCAACGCCACTGTCAGCCATGTCTGATTGACGGAGCGGCCTGAGCGGCTGCCCCGACGACATGGCCACGACAGCGCCCCAGCCAGCAAGGGCGCCGGCGGTGAGCCAGCCTCCCGCTGACGTGCGGGCGCTTGAGCACCAACTCGGCGCCTACTTGCCGCCCGAGCAGGTGGCGCGGGTCCGCAAGGCTTATGAAGTTGGCGCAGTCGCGCACGAAGGCCAGACGCGCAAGAGCGGCGAACCCTACATCACCCATCCAGTCGCCGTTGCCAGCATCCTTGCCGAACTCGGCATGGATGCGGAAACGATCATTGCGGCGATCCTGCACGACACCCTCGAAGACACCGCGCTCAGATCCGAGCAGATTGCAGCGGAGTTCGGCCCTATCGTCATCGAACTTGTCGATGGCGTGACCAAGCTCGACAAGGTGCGGTTCCGCAATCGGCAGGAAGCGGCCGCCGAAAGCTTTCGCAAGATGCTGCTGGCGATGGCGCGCGATCTTCGCGTGATCCTGATCAAGCTGGCTGACCGCCTGCACAACATGCGCACGCTCGGCTCGATGGAAGTGGACGCGCGTCGGCGCATCGCGCGCGAAACGCTGGACATCTACGCGCCCATCGCACAACGCCTGGGCATGAACCGCTTCAAGGCGGAGCTGCAGGATCTCGGGTTTCGCGCGCTGCATCCCGATCGCCACCGGGTGATCGCCGAACGCATCCGTGCCGTCCTCGGCAATCGACGCGAGGCGATGACCCGGATCGAGATTGCGCTCAGCGCGCGCCTCGAAGGCGAACAGATCAGGCATCGCGTGGTCAGCCGGATCAAGTCGCCTTACAGCATCTACTCGAAGATGCGCGCGGAGCACAAATCGTTCGCGCAAGTGATGGATGTGTACGGCCTGCGCGTCGTCGTCGACAACGCGCCGCATTGCTACAACGCGCTTGGCGCAGCGCATGGTCTGTACAAGCCGCTGGAGGGGCGCTTCCGCGACTTCATCGCGATCCCGAAGGCAAATGGGTATCAATCCCTGCATACCGTGCTGTTCGGCCCGTTTGGCGCGCCGATCGAGATCCAGATCCGCACCGAGGACATGGACGCGATCGCCGATCGGGGCGTCGCTGCGCACTGGATCTACAAGACCGACTCGACGCCGTCGAACAACGCGCAAAGCAGGGCGCGTGAATGGGTTTCGAATCTGGTTGATCGGCAATCGGACATGCCTTCGTCGCTGGAGTTCATCGAGAACGTCAAGATCGATCTGTTCCCTGACGAGGTCTATTTGTTCACCCCGAAAGGTCAGATTCTCGCGTTGCCGCGCAACGCGACCGCGCTCGATTTTGCATATTTCGTGCATACGGATGTCGGCGACCATGCCGTTGCCGCGCGCGCCGACAAGAAACTGGTGCCGCTACGCACGCCGCTGGTCAGCGGCCAGACTGTCGAAATCGTCACGGCGCCCTCGGCCAATCCGAGTCCGCAGTGGCTGGAGTGGGTCGTGTCTGGACGCGCGCGCACGGCTATCCGTCACCACCTCAAACGCCTGCAACACGAAGACGCCGTCGACTTCGGCCATCGCATGCTCGATCGCGCGCTCGATGCGCAGGGTGCGTCGCTCGAATCGATTTCCCACGCGCTGCTCGATCGCTATCTGGCCGAGCACAAATTCAAACGTCTCGAGGAACTGCTCGCCGATATCGCGCTTGGCAATCGCGTTGCCGACACCGTTGCGCAATCCCTGCTGTCCGGCAAGGGCGAGCCCTCACGTGCGACACGCCTGCGCAGTAACGAGAAGATCATGATCACCGGCGCCGAGCGCGGCGTTCTCAGTTTCGGCAACTGCTGTCATCCGCTGCCGGGCGACGACATCATGGGTTACCTGTCCGCCGGCAAGGGGATCGTCGTGCATCGTTTTGAATGCCCGAACGTGCCGGAGTTGCGCAAGTCGCCCGAGCGCTGCATCGAGATTGCATGGGACGCCGACGTTCAGGGTGACTACAAGGTCGAACTGCGCATCGAGGTCACGAACAAGCCAGGCGTGCTCGCCCAGGTTGCTGCGGCGATCGCGGAGGCGGGCTCGAACATCGAGAACGTCGAGTACAAGGAACGCGATGGCATGACGGCGACGATGCTGTTCACGATTGAAGTGCGAGGCCGCAAACACCTTGCCGACGTGATGCGCCGGGTGCGTCGCCTGCAGGTTGTCACGGCAGTGCGAAGGCATCCGCTCTGACGCGGGCATAGGTAGACAGCATGGGCTGCAAGCAAATGCGTATCGCCATTGCTATTCTCCGCTTCCGTTCTCCACCACCGGGTATCACATGTCTCGCACGATCATCCACACCGACCACGCGCCGCAGGCGATAGGGCCCTATTCGCAGGCTGTGCGCGAAGGTCAGACCGTGTATCTCTCCGGCCAGACACCGCTCGACCCGGCGACCGGCGAACTCGTTGGCGGCGACATCACCGCCCAGACTCGCCGCGTCTTTGACAACCTGATGGCCGTCTGCGCGGCAGCCGGTGGTTCGTCCAGCGACATCGTGCGCATAGGTATATACCTGATGGATCTGGGCGACTTTGCGGCAGTCAACGCGGTGATGGCCGAATACTGCACGCAGCCGTATCCGGCGCGTTCGACCATCGGCGTCTCCGCGCTGCCGCGCTCGTCGCGCGTCGAAATCGACGCGATCATGGTCCTTGCCGGATAACCCTCGTCCGCACGTGGCGAGGGAGTTTTCCATCGACGGTTCGGGCATCCGCGGCTAGGGTCGTCGCTGCATGCAGCATAACGACATTCCCGCTGTCGCTGCCAACGACGCAAGCCTTGCGCCGTTGACATCACTGGCTGGCGTCGGTCCCTCCGTCGCACAGGCGCTGGGCCGATTAGGTCTGGCACACGTGCAGGATCTCTGGTTCCATCTGCCGCTTCGCTACGAAGACCGCACGCGGATCACACCGATCCGCGATTTGTGCGTTGGGGAAAGCGCGCAAGTCGAGGGCGTCGTCGACGCCATCGAGCGCGGTTTTCGTTTCCGGCCGCAGTTGCGCGTTGCGATCAGTGATGGATCGAATGCAACGCTGAGCTTGCGGTTCTTCCACTTCAACCGCGCTCAAACCGAACAGTTGGCGCCGGGAACGCGTGTGCTCTGTTACGGTGACGTTCGTCACGGCGCGCACGGGCCGGAGATGGTCCATCCGGAATATCGGCGCGTATCCGGCGAAGGCGTCGCACCTGTGGAAGCGAGCTTGACGCCGGTCTACCCGACCACCGAAGGTCTGGGCCAGAAGCGCATCGCAAACGTCGTGGCGCGAGCATTGGAACGGCTGCCGGAAGAGGCGAGTCTCGAGCTGATACCGCAAGACTTGCGCGAACCGCTCCAGCTTGCGTCGCTGCGCGAAGCCTTGCTGACCGTGCATCGGCCACCGGCTGATGCGGATATCGCGGCGCTCCTGCTCGGTCGGCATCCGGCCCAGCAACGACTCGCGTTCGAGGAATTGCTGACCCATCACCTGAGCCTCAAGCGTCTGCGCGCGCAAGTGCGCCGACATGCCGCACCGGTGCTGGCGGGTGACGGGCATTTGCGCGCCGCGTTGCGCGCGAACCTGCCCTTCGAGATGACGGGTGCGCAGCATCGCGTTGTCGCGGAAATTGAAGGCGACTTGGCCAAACCCGTGCCGATGCTCCGTCTCGTGCAGGGTGATGTCGGCTCCGGAAAGACGGTGGTTGCGGCGATTGCGGCGATTGCGGCGATCGAATCCGGCTACCAGGCTGCGTTGATCGCGCCGACAGAATTGCTGGCCGAGCAGCACTGGCAACTCTTCCAGAAATGGCTGCAGCCGCTCGGCATCGAGCCGGTCTGGCTAGCGGGCAAGGTGCTTGGACGGGCGAGGGAAACTGCGCGCGCAGCGGTCGCAGCCGGCGCGCCAATCGTGATCGGCACGCATGCGCTGATGCAGGAAGGGGTTGTGTTCAAGCAGCTGGGTCTGGCGATCATCGACGAGCAGCATCGCTTCGGTGTGCATCAGCGCTTGAGCCTGCGTGACAAGGGACGCAGTGGCGACCTTGTTCCGCACCAACTGGTACTGACCGCGACACCGATACCGCGCACGCTGGCGATGACGGCGTATGCCGATCTCGACGTCTCGGTGATCGACGAGCTGCCGCCCGGCCGCACGCCGGTGCAGACAGTCGCCATTTCGTCCGCACGCCGCAATGAAGTCATCGAGCGCATGCGTGCGTCCGGTGCCGAAGGCCGGCAGGCGTATTGGGTCTGCACGCTGATCGAGGAATCGGATCAGCTGGAAGCGCAAGCGGCGGAAGTGGCATTTGCGGAACTCACGGCCGTGCTGCCAGGGGTGCAGATTGGTCTCGTGCATGGCCGAATGAAGCCGAAGGACAAAGCGGCCTCGATGGACGCGTTCAAGCGAGGCGACACGCGAGTGCTGGTTGCGACGACGGTGATCGAAGTCGGCGTCGATGTGCCGAACGCAAGCTTGATGGTGATCGAGAACGCCGAGCGCCTTGGCCTGGCGCAGCTGCATCAATTGCGCGGACGTGTTGGCCGCGGCAGCGCCGCGTCGAGCTGCGTGCTGCTGTATCAGACACCGCTGTCACGGATGGCGCGCGCGCGACTTGAGGTCATGCGCGAGACCTGCGACGGGTTCCGCATCGCCGAGAAGGACCTGGAACTGCGTGGTCCAGGTGAACTGCTTGGAACGCGTCAGACGGGTCAGCTCGAATTTCGCGTTGCCGATCTCGCGCGCGACGCATCGCTGCTACCCTCGGTGCAGCAGGTTGGCGAAGCCTTGCTGCGCGATCACCCGGAACTCACCGAGCGCCTCATTGCACGCTGGATCGGAGGCGCAGCGCGCTACGCGGGTGCTTGAAATCCATCCTCCTTCGAAGCAGGAAATCCATCGCAATGAAACTGCTGATTGACACCGACCCCGGCGTGGACGACGCCCTCGCGATCCTGATGGCACATGCGAATGCGGACGTCGTCGGCCTGAGCGTGGCGGCTGGCAATGTCGGTCTCAGGCACACCGTCGGCAACGCGTTGAAGCTGGTCGACGTGATCGGCGCGGACATACCGGTATTCGCCGGATGCCAGTCGCCGCTGGTATTGCCATCGCCCGGCGCGGGGTTCGTGCATGGAGAAGATGGATTTGGCGATACCGCGTATCTGCCCTCTGCGCGCCAAGTGGAGGATGAACACGCAGCGGCGGCCATCGTGCGGTTAGCGAAAACCTTCCCGGGCCAGTTGACTTTGGTCGCGCTGGCGCCTCTGACCAACCTTGCGCTCGCATTGCGCCTCGATCCCGAACTGCCTTCGCGGTTTGCGCGGCTGGTGATCATGGGTGGAGCAGTCACCGGGCGCGGCAACATCCACCTCGCTCCCGTCGAGTTCAACATTGGCTTCGATCCCGAAGCCGCACACGTGGTCTTTTCAGAATGGCCGCAGTTCGATCTGATCGACTGGGAGGCCTGCGTGCGGCATGCGATGGCGTTCGAGTGGTTCGATGCGATGGTTGCCAGGGGCGATGAGCGCGCGCGGTTTTATGCCGCGATCTCGCGCAAGGCGCGCGCGTTCAACCAGGCGCGTGAACGTCGCGGCATGATCGTTGCCGATGCGTTGGCGATGGCGGTTGCGCTGCAGCCGGGCATCGTCAGGCGCGACGAGCATCATCATGTGGGTATCGAGCTGGCTGGTACGCTGACCCGCGGCGCCACCGTGGTCGATTGGGAGGACCGCTTCAACCGTCCCCCGAATGCGCGCATCGTGATGGACGTCGATCAGGCGCAGTTCGAGGCATTGGTATCGGATGCGCTCGGTACAAGGGCGCCCTGATATGCCGTTCGGCCGTAAAACTTGCGTTGGCGGGCACTCTACGACTAAACTGCCGCTCTTTTATCCCCGCCAAATCTGCGGAGCAGGACCCATGAAAGCCGATACCCATCCGAACTACAAGCCGGTCGTGTTCCAGGACATTTCCAGCGATTTCTCGTTTCTGACCCAGTCGACGATGTCCAGCAAGGACAAGATCAAGTGGGAAGATGGCCAGGAATATCCGCTGATAAAGGTGGAAATATCCAGCCATTCTCACCCGTTTTTCACCGGCAAGCAGAAAGTTGTGGACACTGCAGGTCGCATCGACAAGTTCAAGCGCCGTTACGCGAAGTAATCAGGCGGAGAAGGGTTCGGCCGGCGTTCGTGCGGCCGCATCCAGATCGATCCAACCCGAACACCGGCCGCGCGGCCGGTGTTTGCGTTTGTGGTGAACACGACCGAATCCTCCCGCGGACAATTTACAAAGGTTTCCGAATCGCCTCGATGGCTTGGCTTGATCCAGCCCTTCGCGACCGTATGTTGCCGTGCAATAATTGTGCGTTGACCGCGACGTAGCATTGCGGTCGTTCATCGCATTCTTCGCCTGCCGCTCGCCCCAAGGTGCGCGAGGCGGTCGCCCGCAGCAAGGAGTTGAGCCGTGTCCGACAAAACTGTCCAGATCACCGATTCCGCGACGAACAAGAGCAGTACGTTCCCGATCGTCACCGGCACGCTCGGCGACCCGGCGATCGACATCGCCAAGCTCAACAAGGACACCGGCTACTTCACCTTCGATCCAGGTTTCGGCGCAACGGCGGCAACGCGCAGCGCGGTTACTTTCATCGATGGCGACGCCGGAGTACTGCTTTATCGGGGCTACCCGATCGAGCAACTCGCCAAGCAGTCGAATTTTCTCGAAGTTGCCTATCTCCTGATCAATGGCGAACTCCCCGACAACGCAAAATTCTCCGCGTTCGAGGATGAAGTCACGCATCACACGATGATGCATGAGTCGCTGAAGAACTTCCTGCACGGCTTCCACTACGACGCCCATCCAATGGCGATGTTGTGCGGATCGGTCGCCTCGCTGTCGGCGTTTTACCACGACACGCTCGACATGAATGATCCGGAACAGCGGCGCCTCGCTGCGATCCGGTTGATTGCGAAGGTTCCGACGATTGCCGCAGCCGCGTATCGCTATTCGATCGGCTGGCCGGTGCGTTATCCGCGCAACAATCTCGATTACGTGACGCGTTTCCTGCACATGATGTTCGAGGTTCCTAGCGAACCGCTGCAGCTGAGCCCGGTCGCAACCAAGGCCCTGGATCTGCTGTTCATCCTGCACGCCGACCATGAGCAGAATGCGTCGACATCGACCGTACGTCTCGTCGGCTCGACCGGCGCCAACCCGTACGCCTGTGTTGCGGCTGGTATCGCCGCTCTATGGGGCCCGGCTCACGGCGGCGCCAACGAAGCCGTGCTCAAGATGCTCGGTGAGAT
>JBDSFA010000175.1:0-3445 GCA_039919785.1 Dokdonella sp.
AGTCGCGAGCACGCGCCTGTCCGAATCCCTGCGTGGGTTTGCGCATGAAGTGCGCGGGCCGCTCGCCGGCATGCGCGGCGCGGCGCAACTGCTGCAGCGCCGCGTCGATGCGCCGGAACTGGTCGAAATGGCGGGATTGATCGTGAGTGAGGTCGATCGCCTCGCTGCACTCTCCGATCGACTATTGCATTCGAGTGCGAAGCCGCGCCTGGCGCGCGTCAACATCCACGAGATCATCGAGCGCGTCGCGGCACTGGTGACGGCTGGCGCAGTAGCGCCGCGCATTCGGCGCGACTACGACCCTAGCTTGCCGACAGTGCTGGTCGATGCGGACCGTGTGCAGCAGGCGTTGCTCAATCTCGCGCGCAACGCCATCGAGGCCGATGCGCGCGAGCTGGTGTTGCGAACACGCGTCGAGCATGCCGCGCGCGTGGGCGATCATCCGGTGCGTCTCGCCGTGCGCATCGATCTGGCCGATGACGGCTGCGGCGTGCCGGTCGAGCTTGCCGACACCTTGTTCGAGCCCCTGGTCTCGGGTCGCGCCGATGGCAGTGGGCTCGGCCTCGCGCTTGCGCGCGAGATCGCCCGCGAGCATGGAGGAGAGCTCAGTCATGTGAGCCGGCCCGGCGCGACTGTGTTCAGCCTGCTGCTGCCGGTGACCGAATGAGTGCTGACGCGGCGAAAACCATCTGGATCGTCGATGATGATCGCGCCGTGCGATTCGTGCTTGCGGCGGCCTTGCGTGAAGTCGGCTACCTGCCGCGCGAATTCGGTGACGCCGAAGCTGCCATTGCGGCGCTGGCGGAAGACGCGCCGGATCTTCTGTTTACCGATGTGCGCATGCCCGGCATCAGCGGACTCAAGTTGCTCGAACGCGTCGCTGCACACGATCCGCATTTTTCCGTGATCGTGATGAGCGCGTTCACCGATGTCGCATCGACCGCTTCGGCGTACCGGCTCGGCGCGTTCGACTATCTGCCAAAACCATTCGATCTCGACGAGGCAGTCGCTGCCGCGCGTCGCGCACTTTCACAACCGCGCAGCGCGCCGTCGGCAGCATCTGCGCCGCAGCACTCCGACGCCGAATTGATCGGCCACAGCATCGGCATGCGCGAACTGTTCCGCGCGCTCGGTCGCGTTGCGGCGAGCGGGCTCGGCGCGCTGATCACTGGCGAAACCGGTACCGGCAAGGAACTCGTCGCGCGCGCCCTGCATCGCGAAGGCGCGCGCGCGATGCACGCGTTCATCGCGTTGAATACGGCCGCAATTCCTGCCGAGTTGCTGGAATCGGAGTTGTTCGGCCACGAGGTCGGTGCGTTCACCGGTGCCGCACGCCGCCATGCGGGTCGATTCGAGCAAGCGGCGGGAGGGACTCTGTTCCTGGACGAGATTGGCGACATGCCGCTTGCGCTGCAGACGCGTCTGCTGCGCGTGCTCGCGGCCGGCGAGTTCTATCGCGTTGGCGGCCGCGAACTGATTCGCGCGAGTGCGCGCGTGATCGCGGCGACGCACCAGGATCTCGATGCCAAGGTCGCACGCGGTGAATTCCGCGCCGATCTGTTGCATCGTCTCGATGTCGTGCGCCTGCACGTACCGGCACTGCGTGAACGGCGCGACGATATCCCGGCGCTGGCCGAGCACTTCCTTGCGCACGCGGTTGCTGCGGCCGGCATTGCAGCGAAGCGTTTCTCCCCTGCGGCACTCGGCGCCTTGCGCGACTATGCCTGGCCGGGCAACGTGCGCCAGCTTGAAAACCTGTGCCGCCGCCTGGCTCTGCTTTCGTCGGGGCGCGAAATCGGCGTCGCCGACCTACCGCCGAGCATTGTCGAAAGCGCGCCACCGCGCGATGCTGCCGGCTGGAGCGGCGCCTTGCGCCTGTGGGCAGAACAATCGCTGGCTGCCGGTGCCGAAAACATCCACACCGAAGCCCAGGCCGAACTTGAGCGCGTGCTGCTCGACGCTGCGCTTGCCGCGCACGGCGGGCATCGCCAGAACGCGGCGAAATCGTTGGGACTCAGCCGCAATACGATGACGCGCAAGCTCGGCAGCTCGCGGAAGAAGAGGGGCTGATGCGTCGCCAAAATGAATTGTCTTCACCATCGGCGGCAGATGCCGGACGAAAACAGGGAGCGCAGTGGATGAAACGCGTCTTGCGTTGGATCGGCGTGTGCCTGCTCGCGTTGGTCGTGCTGATCGCAGTGATGTTTACTGCGTATCGATTGCGCGGCCCGTCGAGCGTGCAGCGCGAGGCAGTGACGCTGTTGCAGAAGGACTATCGACCTGTCCGGGGCGTCAACGCGTTTCCGTTGCTTTGGTTCATGCGCTACGACGTGCCCGAAGACCAACTCGATGCGCATATGGCGGCGGATGTAGAGGTGGTGCGCAAGCGGGTGGCAGCGGGTGAAATCGTCGCCAGTCAGGAACCGGGTGCACCGCCATTGGGAGAACCGCCGATCAACAGGGCGGATGTGTGCGAGATACGTGCGCCGGATTGCCTGGCAAAGGTCGCTGCGAAGCCCGCCGCGGTGCGAACGCTGGTGGCCAGTCACCCTGCCACGCTGGCGCGCGCGCAGTTGTTCGCACGCAGCGACTACTACTGGAACGAATTTCCGGCGGACTATCGGGCAATCGTCATTGCATTTCCGGGGGACGCACAGCGGCTCTGGTTGAGCTCATTCGCGCTGCAGTTCATCGATGGCGATCGGACCGGCGCCTTGGCTGCTGCATGCAGCAACCTCAATGGCTGGCGACGGATGACACGCGGAACCAACTCCTTGATTGGCGGGATGTTGGCGATCAGTCACGGCGACGGCGGGATTTTTCTCATCGCGGACATGCTCGCCGGTTTGCGCGACGGCGAGGCCGTTCCCGCCGAATGTGCCGTCGCGTTGCAGCCGATCGTCGCCGCCGATGTGAATCGCTGCGCCCAAATGGCCGGTGAATTTGCGGTGGCCTCGACTATCATCGATCAGACGATCGGCGCCAACGCGTCGAAGCCGTGGCGGAGCCGTGCACAAGACTGGCTGTTCTTCGATGAAAGCCAATCCGTGGCGTGGCGAGCCGAAGACTTCGCTGCCTACTGTGGTGAGCCGGCTGTCGCGCGGATGCTGGTTGACGAGTCGGCACGCAGCGAACCGTTGCGTCCGTTCACGCAGCGGCTTGAATGCGTGTCGAGCCTGGTCGGCTGCTTCCTTGCCGACATCGCAGCGCCTGTCTATGCAGACTACGACGCGCGTACGCTCGACTTCGCCGCGCACTTGCGCCTGGCAGCGACCCTGTTGTGGCTGCGCGATCAACCCAGCGGCAGTTTGTCAGAGCGTTTCGATGAGCGGCCACAATCCCTGCGCAGCTCAAAGCATGTCAGCGGCGTAGACGAAGCTCGCAGCACGCTCTACGTCGAAAATTTCTACAGCAAGCGCGAGACTCGCTTTGAGCTACCATTTGT
>JBDSFA010000292.1:0-36789 GCA_039919785.1 Dokdonella sp.
TGATTGGCCTCGTACTCGCCTCGGCGTTCTCCGCGATCATCGTCTACGCGCAGGACCTCGTGCCCGGACGCACCGGCGTGATCGCAGGCCTGTTCTTCGGCTTCGCGTTCGGCATGGGCGGCATTGGTGCAGCGGTGTTGGGGCAACTCGCTGACCATATCGGCATCGAGGCGGTCTACGGCATCTGCGCCTATCTGCCGGCAATCGGTTTGCTTGCCTGGTTTCTGCCATCGCTTGAACGACCGCAGATAACCCGCGCTGGGTAGATCACTGGTGGGAGCAGCTGTCTGGAGGAGCGGCTTCAGCCACGATGCTTTTGACCATTGCCGCAAGCAGGAGGATCGCGGCTGAAGCCGCTCCTGCAAATTCTTCAGTCCTTCCCTTCAAGGGGAGGGTTGGGTGGGGATGGTGTAGCTCGGTGTAAATCCACGCCTGAGCATCGCGGCTGAAGCCGCTCCTACAGACAGTTGCTCCTAAGAACGGCATCCATGGGCATTCCCAGGGATTGGTTCAAGGAAGACAATTCTCCAGCAAGCAGCGGATCACGGCCTGTGTCGGCGCCGCGCGTTCGGGCATGAACTCGAACGAGGCCTCATCCATATAGTTAAGCTGTGTCAGCTCAAGCTGCACGGCATCCACACCGTCATCAGGACAACCATAGTGGCGCGTGATGTAACCGCCCTTGAAACGACCGTTCGCAACATGCGTGTAATCGCGAGTTGCGCTGAGCACGCCAACCAGCCTCTTCTGCAGCATGGCTGAACAACTTTCGCCGTTGGCCGTGCCGAGATTGAAGTCGGGCAGCCGGCCATCGAACAGGAACGGCACCACGCTGCGGATCGAATGGCCCTCCCACAACACGACGCGACCGTGCGCTTCCCGCAATCGCGCTATCTCATCGGCGAGCGCCGCGTGATACGGCTTCCAGTACGTTTCGATGCGTGCCGCAATCTCGTCGCTGCGCGGCTCGGCTCCTGCCTGGTAGATCGGCTCGCCGCTGAACTGCACGATCGGACACAGCCCCGTTGTGTTCTGCCCCGGATACAACGATGCGTTGTCGGACGGCCGGTTGAGGTCGACGACGTAGCGCGAATAGATCGGCACGATCATCGATGCGCCAAGTTCGCGCGCGAACTCATACAGGCGGGAGACGTGCCAGTCGGTATCCGGCACGAGCCGCGCATGCGGTGTCATCCGCGCCGCTATGTCATCGGGAAGCGCGGTGCCATCGTGCGGCAGACTGATCAGCAGCGGCGCGGTGCCGCGATGCAGGGTGCAGGAGTCAACGATCATCGCTTGATTGTAGCGCCGCTGGAGCGGCTTGTTTACGCGTAGCCGCTGTCGTGACCCATTCGTTTCCCATTCCGCTCGGAAACTGGACCGTCGGCTTCATCGAAGTCCGGCGTAGACTCGGCGGCGAACGTTTGGAAAGGCATTGGACATGCCCCGGTGCCGAGTGCCTCCGTTGATCGCTCTTTTTGCATTCCCGCTTTGCTGCTGGATTGCCATAGCAGCAGCGACCGAGCCCGCAACCGATGCGGGAAAAATCGGGATCGAGGTCTACGCGCAACTGACCAGCGCACCGTACGCGAATGTAGTGGTCGCGCTGACGCCGCCGTCCGGGGCGCTGGATGCCACTCAGCGGCTGTCACGCACGCGGGAAATAGCCGCGAACGTGGATGCACTTCTCGCGACAATGCCGGCAGGCAGTTACCGGATGCGGCGAAGGTTCGAGCATGTCGCCGCGCTCTCGATGGATATTGATGCGACAGGCCTGGATCTCCTTCAATGCAGCACGCGCGTGCTGCGTGTCGACCTGGATGTCGGTGGTCGTGCGCAGATGAATCAGGCGGCGCGTCTGGCGCGCATCAGCAACGTGCGCAGCCGCGGTTTCACCGGCCAACTGGTCAAGACCGTGGTGATCGATTCCGGCGCGCAGCTCGATCATGTCGATCTGGCAGACAGCATCGTTGACCAGCAGTGTTTCTGTTCCAGCGCGACAGCCGGTATCGGCTGTTGCCCGAATGGATTGGACACGCAGAGCGGTGCAGGTAGCGACGCGGATGCCGGAGGCCACGGGACCAACGTCACTGGCATCATCACTGGCAACGGCAGCAATGCCCCGCAGGGCGGCGCACCCGCAGCCAAGGTGGTGATCGTCCGCGTCCATGACGCCAACGGTGCCTTCTATTCGAGTTCGGATATCGTGGCCGCACTGGACTGGGTCGCAGCCCACCACGCCAACGCGCGCGCCATCAACATGAGCGTCGGCACGAATACCTTGTTCAGCAGCACGTGAGACAGCAGCGCGGCTTACACGATCGCGCTGTCGCAGGCAGTTGCCGCCGTCAATGCCAACGGCGGCGTCATGACGGCTTCATCGGGCAATCAGGCGTCCACAACCAGCGTCTCCGCTCCGGCCTGCCTTGCCAACGTGATCGCTGTCGGTGCCGTGTGGGACGCTGCGATGGCGAATCAGACGTTTCTCGGCTGCACCGACACAGGCATTGTCGCGGACATACGGACCTGTTTCACCAACAGCAATTCGAAAGTCGCGCTGTACGCACCGGGTGCGTATACCACCGCGACCGGTCTGGACATCGATCCCTTTACGGTCGGCTTCAGCTCGACCTACGGCGGCACATCGCAGGCATCGCCCCTGCTCGCCGCATGCGTGGCAGATCTGTTTCAGTTGCGACCAAATCTCACGCCAGCCCAGGTAAAGGCAGCCTTGATCGCCTCGGATGTGCATGTCGTGGATCCGAAGAACGGTCTTTCTTTTCCGCGGCTGAACTGCGAAAAGGCGCTGACCGATCTTGATCGGATCTTCGCGAACGGATTCGACTGAGTCGTTGCCCCCTGCAGGGTTTGCACGCTGACAAGGAACGATCCACCTGCTACAGGTGGCCGAGAACGCGCAATTTTTCGCACAAATTTTCAGTTTTTTCTGCGCGGACGAAAGACCAGCGGCAACGCCTCGGCGGGTTTCGCTGCTGCCGCGCAACCGCCACATGACGAGCAGCCATCACCACAACTGCCGCCGCTGCTGCTGCGCGGCTGCATGCGCCGGGCGACTGCACGCAGCCAGAGCGGCAACGCTGCATGATCGAACAGGCCGACAAGGCGAACCTGCGCGCGCCGGCTCGCAACCGGCAGCAGACGATGCATCGCAACGACTGCACTCCAGCCCACGATCAGCGCAACCACAACCGCCTGCACCAGCATTGGCGTGGTCATGTGAGTGCCTTCGCAATCTGGTATGTCGCGAGCGACGCGAGATACGCGAGGCCGAACAGATACCCAGCCGTGATCCACACATTGCGCCAGGAATTTGTCTCGCGCCGGATCAGCGCGAGCGTCGACATGCATTGCGGCGCAAACACGTACCAGGCCAGCAACGACAATGCAGTCGCGAGCGACCATTGCGACGCGATCACGGCGCCCAGCTGGGTCGTGGCGGCATCATCCGCGACTGACATCGCATAGACCGTCGCCAGCGAGGACACCGCGACTTCGCGCGCTGCCAGGCCTGGAATCAGCGCAATGCAGATCTGCCAGTTGAAGCCAATCGGCGCGAACAGATGCGTCATCCAGTGCCCGATGCGTCCGGCGAAGCTGTAGTCGATCGGCGGCAACGTCGCATCCACCGGCGGTGCGGGGAAACTCGACAGGAACCACAGCAGCACCGTCAGCGCGAGAATGATGCCGCCGACCCGACGCAGGAAAATCTTCGCGCGATCCCACAGGCCAATCGCGATATTGAGCGGATGCGGCAGACGATACGACGGCAACTCCATCAGCAAGGCGTGCTCGCTCTTGTCGCGCCGCATGCGCTTGATGACGTAAGCAACGGCGAGTGCACTGGCGATGCCGGCGAAGTACAGCGTGAAGAGCACCACGCCTTGCAGGTTGAACAGACCAAAGACGTCGTGACGCGGGATGAACGCGGCGATCAACAAGGTGTAGACCGGCAGGCGCGCTGAGCAGGTCATCAACGGAGCAACCAGAATCGTGGTCAGGCGATCGCGTGGATCAGCAATGCTGCGTGTCGCCATGATGCCGGGAATCGCACAGGCGAAACTCGACAGCAAGGGAATGAAAGAGCGACCGGTCAAGCCGGCAGCGAACATGAGTCGATCGAGCAGAAACGCCGCGCGCGGAAGGTAACCCGATTCCTCCAGCGCGAGAATGAAGAGGAACAGAATCAGGATCTGCGGCAGGAATGCGAGCACCGCGCCGAGGCCGGCGAACACACCGTCATTGACCAGGCTACGCAGCAGCGGCATCGGCGCGAGCAGGTCGCCGACCCAAGCTCCGGCCGCGGTAACACCCGCTGTGAGCGCATCCTGCAGCGGGGTTGCCCAAGAAAACACCGCCTGAAAAATCAGGAACATCACCACGCCGAGGATTGCCAGACCGGCGACCGGATGTAGCACTATGCGGTCCAGTGCATCGTCGACGATCGAGGTCGCGCTTGGCATCGTGACCGCGCCGGAGAGTAACGCGCGCACCTGCGCGTGCAGGTCCATCTCGCCGTCTGCTGTGGGAGCGCCGGAAGGAGCGAAGCCATCCGAGTTGGGCGAAGAAAAAAGCATCGCGTCTTCCGGCGCTCCCACACGGGCTACGACAGGAACCTGCTCGGCCAGCATATCGAGACGTTCGATCAGCGCCTTCGCGCCGCCTCGCTGCACCGCAATGGTCTCGACCACCGGCATGCGGAGTGCGCTTTCCAGCGCAGCGATATCGATGCCGATGCCACGTTTGCGTGCGGCGTCCATCATGTTGAGCGCGAGCACCATCGGGCGGCCGAGGCGCTTGACCTCCAGAACGAAGCGCAAGTGCAAACGCAGATTGGTTGCATCGGCGACACAGACGATCAGGTCCGGCGTTGCCTCACCCGGATAGCGCCCTTCGCAGATATCGCGCGTGATCGCCTCGTCCGGACTCGCCGCATCGAAACTGTAGGCACCTGGAAGATCCAGCAATTGCAGCACGCGACCGGAAGGCGCCACGAAGCGACCTTCCTTGCGTTCCACCGTGACGCCGGCGTAGTTGGCGACCTTCTGGCGATTGCCCGTCAACCGATTGAACAGCGCGGTCTTGCCGCAATTGGGATTGCCGACGAGTGCGATCCGCATCGGCACGGCGGCGGCATTCACGTCGCAGTTCCATTGACCAATCGAACGCGCGCGGCCTCTGAGCGGCGCAGCGCAAAACGCGTGAATCCAATCTGCACCAGCACGGGATCCCCGCCAACGGGGCCGCAAGCCACCACCCGCACCGGCTCACCGTTGACGAAGCCGAGCTCGCGCAAACGCCGAGCAATCGGGTCCGCGGCATGAGCCTCTTCGACTTCGCTCACCACGGCGGAAGCACCCTTCTTCAATTCGGACAGGCGCACTCTTGGACTGCATGCAAATAAGAATGGTTCGCATTATACGCTTTTGACGACTTTCACGCAGGCCGAGCAGTCCAGGCCTTTACTTCCGCCTCAGCACCGCGGCAACGTTTCTCGTCGAAGCTGGCGCCAATGCGGGCACGACCTGTGCAACCGCGGTCGGTGCGCTGAACAGGACCGAGGTCACCAGCAGCAAATGATGCCGGGGAAATTCGGCATCGGCGTGCTGCCGTCGCGGTTCATTCCGATGAGCTTGCTGGCCATTCGTCGGTGTTGCTCGTCGAGTTGCACAGCCGACCGAACCACGGTTGGGCACTCCACTCACACGTCGCCAGCGCAGCACGGCTCCGCGCAGAGACGATCACGCGTACCTCAGCTTCGCCACATCGGTGGCGCAGCCGTCGCGGACCAGCGCCTCCAGCGCGCGCGATGTCGCTATCATCGGCGACTGGCCTGCGAGGAAAACGGCATGAGCGACGCGGTACTTGTCACCATCAGCGGCAGCACGGCCACGATTTCGATGAACCGGGCCCAGGTGCACAACGCGTTCGACGACGCCTTGATTGCAGACCTGACCGCTGCCCTCGACGACTGCGCGCGCGATGCCGTCGTGCGCGCAGTCGTGCTCACCGGCACCGGCGCCTCGTTCTCGGCGGGCGCAGACCTCAACTGGATGCGCGGCATGGCGCAGGCGAGTGAAGCGGACAATCGTGCCGATTCGCTGCGCCTGGCGACGCTGATGCGCACGCTCAATTTCCTGCCCAAGCCGACCATTGCGCGCGTCAACGGCTCCGCCTATGGCGGCGGCGTCGGCCTCGTTGCGTGCTGCGATATTGCCATCGGCGTCGACAACGCGAAGTTTTCGCTCAGCGAGGTCAAGCTCGGTCTGGTGCCCGCCGTTATCTCGCCCTACGTGATCGCTGCCATCGGCGTGCGCCAGGCGCGCAAGCTCTTCATCAGCGGTGAAGTGTTCGATGCCGCAACCGCCGCACGCATTGGCTTGCTGCACGATGCAGTCGCGCCCGATCAACTCGACCAAGCGATGGATCGCACCTTGCATTTTCTGGGCAAGGGCGGACCCGCCGCCCAGACCGAAGCCAAGCACCTTGCGCTGCGCGTGGGCGGCATGACGCGCGCGTCAGCTGAAATCACCGACGCCGAAAATGCCGAACTGATCGCGCGGCTGCGCGTGTCGGAAGAAGGCCAAAGCGGTCTCGCGGCGTTTCTCGACAAGCGTGCGCCGCATTGGGTTGCATCGAAAACCTAGCCATGGCCGATCGCAGCGCAATGGCTGCGATTCGCCGACACCATAAAGGAATCGACGTGATGATCCGCCCCGGCGCCGTGATCTATGCCAAGGATCTTGACCGGCTCAGCGCGTTCTATGTCGCTGTAACTGCGCTTTCTGTGATCAATGACCAACGCGACCATGTCGTGCTCGAAGGTGGCGGATTCGAGCTTGTCGTCGTCGCAATTCCCGCGCGCATCGCGCAACGGATAGACATCGAGAACCCACCCGTGCGACGGGAGGAATCTCCGATCAAGCTGATTTTCGTCGTAAGCAGCATCGCGGCCGCGCGCATGCTTGCACCGATCCACGGCGGCGAACTCAATCCAGCCGAATTGGAGTGGGAGCTGCCGGGCGGCCGCGTCTGCGATGGCCACGACCCGGAGGGCAATGTGATTCAGCTGCGGGAAATCACTTGAGCCAAGCGAGCCGTCCGCGCAGACTCGACAGATGGTCAGCTGCTACCTGGTCCATCACGACTACTGCTCAATCGTCGGGAAATTGAAGTAGTTCGGGCACATGCGCGGCATAGGCGCGCCAACGCCCGACGGAACGCGCATGCACCGGTTGGCGCGCCTGCCATGCACTCGCGGTACTGATGATGCGCGGCGCATCCGGCACCGCCATCCAGTCGATCGATGACAAGCCGATCCATTCGCCGAGTGCGCGCGTGGTCGCTTCCGGATTTCCGACGAATTCCTCGTAGCGCACTTCGCGGAGCGCGTCCGGATGGCGTTTGCGCACCGCAGTGAGCAGGCGCTCGTCGGCGTGTGCGACGGCAGCGATATGGTCGAAGTCATACGCGAACGCCTGCTCGCGACCGGCGAAATGCTGCATCCAGATCGACAACGCGGTGTCGCGGGAGTTACGCCGGCAATGGATGATCCGCGCTTGCGGGAACAGTGCAAGAATCAGGTCGAGATGCAGGAAATTCAGCGGTTGCTTGTCGATGAACCAATGCGCGTCGGTATCGTCCTGGCGCACCTGCGTTCGATACGCTGCGGCCGCCTGCGTGAGCGCATCGGCGGGTTTCGGCGCGCGCGCAACCTCACCTGCGAGATGCGCGATCCAGTTGAGTTCGCCGCGATTGCACACGGACGGATGCCGCGCCAGCCATTCGGCAACGAGGGTCGTGCCCGAGCGCGGCAGGCCGACGATGAAGATCGGCGCGAAGTCGTTCGGTCTATCCGCACTCGTGGGCAGCGGCTTCGCATCGAGTCGCGCCGAGACGAGTCGGCGCCAGTTCTTGCGCGACCAATCGACCTGTGCCGCGACGATCCGGTTCGCTTCGCGCAAATGGATCGCCGCCTGCGCATGGTCGCCGATGTCGTCGCACATCTTGCCGAGCGCGAACAGCACCGAGGCACGCTCCGCATCGCCGAGTGCGGGTCGATGGAGAAAACCACGCATCAGCGCAAAGTCCGCATCGTCGGTCTGTGCATAGCGTTTCGACGTGGCATAGCCATAGGCCGATTGCCATTCGAGTGCCCGTGCGTCATGCGCAAGCGCGAACGCGTAGCGGGTGCGCGCGCGATCGAAGTCACCGGTTTGCATGTGGAGCATGCCGGCGTAAGCGTGCAGGCGCGGATCGTTCGAGCCGGCTTCGATCGCGCGCTCGACAAGGTCGGCCGCCGCTTGCTTGCGACCGCAATCATCGAGGAGCTCGATCGCCTGGATCAAGAAGCCGACATCGGCCGTCGTGTGCGCAAACAACGAGCGCAACGTCGTCTCGACTGCCAGCATCCTGCCCTGCTCTCGCAGGATCTTCGCCAGCAGCAGGCCCGCTGCGACATGGCCTGGATGCTGCGCCAACAGGGTACGCAAACGCGATTCGGCTTCAGTCACGCGCCTGGCCTGCCATAGCAAGCCGGCCTCGGCGTGTGCCAGCTCGACCGAATCCGGGTGCTCGATCAGCGCGTCTGAAAACCACGCGAGCGCAGCCGCCGCATCGCCGCGCAATACCAATGCACGCCCCTGCGCGAGCCACGCGTCCGCCGATCGCTTTTGCATCGTCGATTACCCACTCCGCGACGACCGCGGATGATCGGTCATGCTACCGTAAACGTTCAGCGCGAATGGAGCTCGTCCATGATCGACCACTTCGGTTTTGCAGTGTCAGACCTGGCACGCAGCCGCACGTTCTATGTGAAGGTATTCGCACCCCTCGGCTTCGCCCCCGTAATGGACGTGACCCGTGAGCAGACCGGTGGCTACGAAGGCACCGGATTCGGACTGCCCGGCCGACCAGAGTTCTGGATCGGCAATGGCGACCGGCCCAGCGGTCCGATGCATGTCGCTTTTGAAGCGAACTCACGTGCCGCCGTCGATGCGTTCTACAACGCCGCGATTGAGGCCGGCGGCCACGACAACGGTGCACCCGGCTTGCGCCCCCACTATCATGAACACTACTACGGCGCTTTCGTGCTCGACCCCGACGGTCACAATATCGAAGCGGTCTGCCATGCTCCACCCACCGGATGACACCCTCCTCTCCATCCAACCCTCGCCGTGAAGAAGAGGGCTACGAGTGCATCGCATGTTCAAACGCATCCTGATCGCCAACCGCGGCGAGATCGCCTGCCGCGTGATCCGCACCTGCCGCAAGCTGGGCGTGGAAACCGTCGCGGTCTATTCGGAAGCCGACGCGACGGCACAACATGTGCGGCTCGCCGACGTCGCCTATCCGATCGGCGGCCCGCGCCCGGCGGATTCGTACCTGCGCGGCGATGTGATCCTCGACGTCGCCCAACGCTCGGGTGCTCAGGCGATCCATCCCGGCTATGGATTCCTGTCCGAGAACGCCGACTTCGCCGACGCCGTCGAGCGCGCGGGGCACAACTTTATTGGACCGTCCGCGGATTCAATGCGGCGCATGGGCTCGAAAGCCGGTGCGAAGGACCTGATGTCGGCGCGAGGTGTGCCGGTCGTTCCCGGCTACACCGGTGAAGACCAGAATCCTGCTCAGCTCGCGCGCGAAGCCGAACGCGTCGGATTCCCTCTCATGATCAAGGCCGCGTATGGCGGCGGCGGCAAGGGCATGCGCATCGTGCGCGCGAGCGATGAATTCACCGCGAGTCTCGAAAGCTGCCAGCGCGAGGCGAAGAATGCATTCGGCCGCGATCGTGTCCTGCTGGAACGCTACATCGAACAGCCACGCCACATCGAATTCCAGATCTTCGGCGACAAGCACGGCAACATCGTGCATCTGAACGAACGCGAATGTTCGGCACAACGGCGCTACCAGAAGGTACTCGAAGAAACACCATCGCCGTTCGTCACCCCCGACCTGCGCGCGAAGATGGGTGAGGCGGCGGTGGCCGCCGGACGAGCACTCGACTACGTCAACGCAGGCACGGTCGAGTTCATCGTCGGCCAGGGTGGCGACTTCTACTTCATGGAAATCAATACGCGCCTGCAGGTCGAACATCCCGTCACCGAAATGGTCCTCGGCCTCGATCTGGTAGAACTGCAGCTGCGCGTAGCCAGTGGCGAGGAATTGCCGGGGTCGCTCATGCGCACGCCCTCCCCTTCACGGGGAGGGTTGGGTGGGGATGGTGTTCTCGCGCAGAACGGCCATGCAATCGAATTGCGCTTGTATGCGGAAGATCCCGAGCAGGGTTTTCTGCCCGGTTCGGGAAAACTCGAACGCCTGCGCCTGCCAACGCCGTCGGAACATGTACGCATTGATTCGGGCGTGATCGAAGGCGATGCGGTCACGATCTTCTACGACCCGATGATCGCCAAGCTCATCGTTTGGGACCGAACGCGCGATGCCGCGCTGGTGCGCATGCGTGAAGCGCTTGCGGCGTGCGATATCGTCGGTCCAAAGTCAAATATCGATTTTCTCGAACGCCTCGTGCGCCATCCGGTCGTGATCGAGGGACGTATCGACACCGGCTACCTCGATCGCCATCTCGAAGAGTTCGTTGGTGCCGGCGATAGCGACGACAAGAGCGCCTTGTTTGCCGCAGCGACGGCATGGTTGCTTCACGAAGAAGCAGAAGCCCCACGCCTTGCACAAGCGTCAGGCGACCCTCACTCTCCATGGGCGCGCGCAGACGGCTGGCGCGTTGCTCATCCGGGCAAGCGCATCGTTGGTCTGCTCGATCGCGGCGAACGTGTCGAGATCATCGCCCACGGATCTGCCGGTTCCTACGCGCTCGAACACGCAGAAAGCCGTTGCATCGTCAGCCATGCGCTGTTGCGCGACGGCGTCCTTGCGGCAAACTTCGATGCAGTGACCCAGCGCTGGCACGCCCAAATCGACAATGACCGGGTTGGCGTGCACGACGGTACACGTCGCCGCGCCTACACGCACGCACCGGCTTTCGCGTACACGAGCGAGACGGTGGGCAGTGGCGACCGTGTGCTCGCGCCGATGCCGGGTCGCATCGTGCTGGTCAAGGCCAAGGTCGGCGACGAAGTTTCCGAAGGCCAGGAGCTGCTGGTGATGGAAGCCATGAAGATGGAGCTCAGTCTGAAAGCGCCTCGCGCGGGAACCGTCGAAAGCGTGCAGGCCGTCGCCGGCGAATTCGTCGAAGCCGACGCCGTGATGGTGCGCCTCGCCACCGCAACGGCTCAGGCCGCATGAGGATGTCCAAATGATCGCAACCGTCTGGCGTTTCCACGTCCATTCCGAGTCGGCAAAAGCGTTTGAACGCATCTATGGCCCGCACGGCGACTGGGCGCGTCTGTTCGCGCGCGCGGAAGGCTATTCAGGCACCGAGCTGCTGCGCCTCGACGGCGATGAATTGGTCTACTTGACCATCGACCGCTGGTACAGCGCATCGGACTACGAACGGGCAAAGCTCGACCTGGATTCTGAAATCGGCGAACTTGATCTTCGTTGTGAAGACTACACGTCGGAAGAAACCTGGCTCGGCATTCACACCGTGCTCGGATAGATGCGGCGCAGCACACGAAGAACTGCGCTTCGTTGCGAGAACGGAAGCGACAGCATTGAACCTGGAGACCCTGCAATGAAGCAAGCAAGCTGCCTCGGACTGACTCTGACGCTACTCCTGCTCACTGGCTGCGTGGAAACACGTTTCGAGTCGCCGCTTGGCGACAACATCGAAACCTGCGACGTGCGCTGGAAGGGTCTGTGGACTGGCGTCGAGGATGCGCCGATCGACAGTGACAGCAATACCTCGGCGTTCAACGTCAATGACAACTGCGAGTTCACCGTACTCGACCAACCCGAAAAGGGCGGCCCACTCAAACGTGTGCATGTGCCATTGAACTACGTGCATGCGGGCGGCAACGACTTCATCGTCGTCGCCGACAGCGCGATCAAGGGGCTGGTCAAGCTGAAGCCGCCGCACGCGGTCGATCCGGTGCCGGAGAAGTCGTTTTTTTTCATGCGCTATCGCGTGCGCGGCAATCGCATCGAGCTGTACCAGGTCGACAGCAAGCACCTCGCAAAACTCATCGTCGATGGCAAACTCGATGGCACCGTCGACAAGAGTGCGAATGACCTGCACGTGTTCGTGCACGGCAGTCGCGCCCAGATGCTCGACCTAGTCCAGCGTGAATCCGTCTTCGAATCCAAGCCCAACCTGCAAATCGCGCGCAGCAAGCAAACGCTCGCAGAGTTCGAGCAATCCGCGCAGCGCGCTGCACCCGGCAAGAAACCATGAGCGCAATGCCGTACCAGGTCCGCATCGTCGAAGTCGGCGCACGCGATGGCCTGCAGAACGAAAAGACGATCATCGCAGCCGCCACCAAGATCGAGCTGATCGACCGGCTTTCAGCGACCGGCTTGCGCACGATCGAGGCGACCAGTTTCGTCAGTCCGAAATGGATACCGCAGCTGGCCGACGCTGCCGAAGTGTTCAGCGGCATTTTGAAAAAATCCGGTGTCACCTATCCGGTGCTGGTACCAAATCTGCAGGGATACGAACGCGCGCGTGAAGTCGGCGCGAACGAAGTTGCGATCTTCACGGCAGCGTCCGAGGCATTCAATCGAAAAAACGTCAATGCTTCGATCGATGAATCGATCGAGCGCTTCATGCCCGTGCTGGAACGCGCACACGCTGACGGCGTCAAGGTGCGCGGCTATGTATCGACGGTGCTCGGCTGCCCCTATCAGGGTGACGTTGCGCTTGCCGATGTCGTGCGCGTCGCAAAACGGCTGCATGATCTGGGCTGCTATGAGATTTCGCTCGGCGACACCATCGGCATCGGCACACCGGGCAAGGCACGCGCGATGTTGCGCGCAGTCGCGATCGAGGTGCCGATGTCGGCACTCGCCGTGCATTTCCACGACACGCGCGGGCAAGCGCTCGCAAACGTCCTTGCTTGTCTCGAGGAAGGCGTTGCCGTCGTCGACAGTTCGGTGTCGGGCACCGGCGGTTGTCCTTACGCCAAAGGTGCGACCGGCAATGTCGCGACCGAGGACGTCGTCTACATGCTCGAAGGTATGGGCATTGCGACCGGCATCGACTTGCCTGCGCTGATAGCAACCGGTCTGTGGCTGAGCGACCAGCTCGGGCGCGCGACCTCCAGTCGTGTCGCGCGCGCGAGCGCAGCATGACTTGCTTTGCCGCCTGACAGGGTTCCGCACTCGCTGCGCATCTACCCTCGCTATACTCGGACTCCCTTCTGACGCGGTCCGGCCGATGCCCGCCAAACTCGCCCCCGACCGCCATCGCGGCCTGATTGTCGCCAGCGGCGAGCTCGGTACCGATGGGCGCGACGCGCAGTTGCTGGGGCGCATCCTTGCCCTGATTGGCCCGCAGCCCCGCGTGGTCGTGCTCAGCGCGATGGAAACCATCGACGAAGCCGATGCCGATATTGAAGCCGCACTGTATGCGGCCGCTGCGGGCGAAGTACGGCGCAGCGCACTGCAATCGCGCGCGGACAGCGATCAGCGAGCGTTGCTCGACGCCGTCGAACACGCGCAACTGCTCCTGCTGCTATCCGATCAACCCTTGCGCCTGTCGACGCTGATCGGCGGCACAGCGCTCGCGCGCGCAATTCGTCGTCGCAACGCAGACGGCTTGGCCGTTGCGGGCTGTGGCGCAGGTGCCGCATTGTTGTGCGAGCACATGCTGACGCATGGTGCACAAGGCGCGACACCGCGCAGCGGTGGTGCAAATCTCGCACCGGGGCTCGGCCTCACCAATCGCGTCGTCATCGACCAGGGTGGCCACGCCAGCGATCGTCTGGGACGGCTGCTCGCCGCACTTGCGCTGAATCCATTCGCACTCGGCCTGGGTCTCGATGCTGCAACCGCCGCCGTGATTGGCCCGGACAACGTACTCGAAGTCATCGGTGCCGGCGGCGTAACCCTGATCGACCCCGCCGAAATGGCCGACTCGAATGTCGCCGACGTGGCGCCGGGCGCCCCGATCCGCATTACCAACCTGCGCTTGCACGCATTGACGGGTGGCGCACGTTACGACCTCGATTTTCGCCGCACGGTCGACTGATCCGAAATCGCATGAATCCAAAACCGCCCTTCACGATCCGCCCGATTGAAACACGCGACGACGACGCCGTCGCCGCAATCATCCGCGCGGTCATGCCGGAATTCGGCGCTGACGGTCCAGGCTTCGCGATCCATGACAGCGAGGTCGCGGCGATGAGCTCAGCCTATTCGCGATCGCGCTGCGCCTATTTCGTCGTCGAAAGCGAAGGCGGCGTGCGCGGCGGCGGCGGCATCGCTCCGCTCGAATCGGGCGACGTCGACATTTGTGAATTGCGCAAGATGTATTTCCTGCCCGCGCTGCGCGGCCTCGGTGCCGGACGCGCGCTGATCGAGCACTGCATGGACGTCGCGCGCGCATCCGGGTTCCGCCGCTGCTATCTGGAAACGCTGACCGGCATGGATGCGGCGCAGACCTTGTATCTGGCGAGTGGTTTTTCGCGCATTGATCACGCGCTCGGCGCCACCGGCCACCACGGCTGCAATCGCTTCTATCTGCGCAATCTCTGACGACGCTCTCGCGCCCGACGCTTCGAACGCGCAACGTCCTGCAACATCTTCGCGCTCGTTCGAGTTGATCGCTGTCAACCGAACGGATGCGCTCGCGTTCCTTTCTTTCGATCGAACCCAATTCCGCAACAGCTACTCGCAACCGTTGCGGACACCGACCGACTGTCCTTGAAGGGAGGAGCCGACCATGCGGCCTCTGACGTTGCGTGCGTGTCGTATTTTGCGTGGGCTCGGCTTGTGGCGCGCCTGTCGATATTTCTTTTCCCTCGCCCTGCTGGCGCTCGTGCTCGGCGCGGCGCCGGCTTGGGCCTACGACGAGATCTACGGCAATGACCTTGAAATACCCCCGGACGCACCGTCCAGTGACGCCGAAGCCGCGCGCTTCCTCGGCATGGCGACGTTCGGACCGACTGCGGCGGAGATCGCCCATATCCGCGCCGTTGGTTACGACGAATGGGTGGCACAGCAACTTTCGATGCCGACGACGCTGGAACGTCCTTACGTGGAGCAGATCGACGGTGTCACGCAACTGCGGAATCCGGGTCAGGCCGATCGCCTGCAGGCGTGGCTGAAAGCCGCAGTCACCGCGCCCGATCAATTGCGTCAGCGCATGGCGTGGGCGCTCAGCCAGATCATGGTCGTGACCTATGCACAAAGCATGCTTGGCGGTGATCCGGTCGCGTTGGCCGAGTACTCCGACACACTCGCGCGCGATGCAGCCGGTTACTACGACGGCAACAGCGGCTATCACGCTGGCACCTATCCAGCCCTGCTGTACGACGTGACGCGCACACCAGCAATGGGCAAGATGCTGACCTATCGCCGCAACAAGGCACGTAATGCGGGACTCGGCACCTTGCCCGACGAGAACTACGCGCGCGAAGTGATGCAGTTGTTCTCGATAGGTCTGGTGCTGCGCAATCCGGATTTCTCGCCAATCTACCCCACCGGTTGCGATCCGCTGCACGACCCAGAGTGCCTGCCGATACCGACATATCCGCAGGCGACGGTCAGTGCGTACGCGCAAGTGTTCACCGGCTGGAGCTACACGAGCGGCTTCAACAGCAATCCGACCCGAGGCCATTGGTCGGCGGCCGACTACCAGCCAATGCTCTGCTACGCCGAATTCCACGACGAAGCCGATCCAAAAACCTTGCTCAGCGACACCGGAAACTACACTGCAGACACGAGCGATGCGCATGTCCTGCCCGCACACAACGGGTGCGAGAACGACCTTGCCCAGGGTGTCACGATCATCGCGCATCACCCGAACGTTGCACCGTTCATCTCGCGTCAGCTGATCCAGCGTTTCACCACGAGCAATCCGTCGCCCGCGTACATTGCGCGCGTTGCGCAGGTGTTCGCGGACAATGGCCATGGCGTCTACGGCGATCTCGGTGCCGTGATCAAAGCCGTATTGCTCGATGCGGAAGCGCGCAGCAATGCCACCGCGCCGCCCGCGCCGAATGTGTTCGGCAAGGCACGCGAGCCGCTTCTGAAGCTGACCGCGCTGTATCGCTATTACAACGCAGCGGCGGCGAACGGTCTGTATGCGTTTACGCCGGGCAACTACCAGGCGTATTTGCAGATTCCGCTGGGGGCGCCATCCGTATTCAACTTCTACCTTCCCGATTACCGCCCACCCGGCGAGCTCGGAGCAGCCGGCTTGTACGGGCCTGAGTTCCAGATCACCAATGAGAGTTCGGCTTTCACGGTCGCCAACGATCTGCGCACTCGCGCAATGGCCTACTTTGGAAATCCTGCGAATACAGGCGCAACGATCGCGCTTGACCTGCGCGGCTTGCAGGCGCAAGCCAGCGACCCTGCCATGCTGATCGGTCAACTCAACCACGACCTGATGGCCGGCGCGATGAGTATGCACATGCAGGCGACGCTGACGACGATGGTCGCAGCGCTTCCCGCGAGCGACGCCTATGGCCGCGTGACGGCAGCACTGCAGGTGTTGCTCGCTTCCCCCGAATTCGCGATCCAGAAGTGAGAAGCGCCATGACGACTTCATATTCCCGCAATCGCCGCGACTTCCTCCGCAATGCTGCCTGCGCGACGCTCGCAGCGGCATCGGGCAACGCGCTGTTCGCGCAGATGCGCCTGATCAACAGCGCCGTCGGGGCAAGCCTCACCTGCCCCGGCTATCCGCCGGTCAACGACTACAAGGCGCTGGTTTGCATATTCCTTACAGGAGGCAACGATTCGTTCAATTTGCTGGTGCCCAGCGACATGCAGCGCTATGGCGTGTATTCCGCCTCACGCGGTGCGATGGCGATTGCGCGCGACCAATTGCTGCCGATCGACGTGCTCGGCGCCGGCGCTGGACAAAGCTATGGCGTGCACCCAAGCGTGCCGGAACTGGCCGATCTGTTCGGCCAGGGACACGCCGCGTTCGTCGTGAACGCGGGCACCCTGCTGCAGCCGACCAACAAGACCCAGTATCTGAGCGGCACGTATCCGCTGCCGCCGCAGTTGTACTCGCATGCGGACCAGCAGCAACAGTGGCAATACGGCCAACCGACCGCGAATGGCAGCGTCGGCTGGGGCGGCCTCGTCGCAGACCGCCTGCATGTACTGAATGCCGGCGCCACGGTACCCATCTCGATTTCGCTGTCGGGGCAAAACCGCTATCAGGCAGGCGCCAGCGTTCAACCATATGCCGTTAGCAGTGCAGGCCCGACCGTGCTGCGCGGCTACAACGGAGCGCAGAATGCCCCGCAAAATGCAGCCCTGCACGACCTGTTCGAACACGCCTATGCCGACCCGCTCACGCGCACGTACGCAGCCACGTTCAACAATGCGCTCGACTATTACGGCACCATGACCGGTGCGCTTTCGAATGCGCCTGCACTGATGACGCAATTCCCGCCCGGCAATTCGCTTGGCGATTCGCTCAAGATGATCGCGCAGATAATTTCGGTACGCTCGACACTCAAGGCACAGCGGCAGATCTTCTTTGTTTCGCTTGGCGGTTTCGATACCCATGACGACATGCTGGCCGATCAGCCCGTGTTGTTCGAGACGATTTCGAAGGCGCTGGGCGCGTTCTACAAAGCAACCAAAGAGCTCGGCGTGCAGGACAATGTCACCTCGTTCACAATGTCGGAATTTTCGCGCACCTTGAACACCGATGGCGATGGTACCGACCATGCCTGGGGCGGCAACCAGTTCGTGATCGGTGGTGCGGTGCAGGGCCGCAGGCTCTATGGCACACCCGCAACCAGCGGCGGGATCTTCCCCGACCAGACACTCGATGGCGTGGATTGCCTGCAACGCGGTCAGATGATCCCGGCGACATCGTGCGACCAGTACTCGGCAACGCTGGCACGGTGGTTCGGCGTCAAAGACTGCGACCTGGCGACGATCTTTCCCTACCTCGGAAATTTCCCGACCAGCAATCTCGGTTTCCTCGGCTGAGGAAACACCCGCTGGCATCTGCATCTCGTCTGCAGGGCCGCTTTCTGGCACAGCAATTGCCAGCCTCGTCGCGGTGCCTGGGACCATTGACTGTCATCGCCTGCAGGAGGAAATTCTGCTCCCCGACGCGGGCGCGTCGGGCAAATATCCAACGAGGGACATAGTCATGCTCGCATCCTGTCTGAGGAAACGTTCCATCGCCGCGGCACTTCTGGTCGCGCTCGCCTGCAGCGCCCAGGCCACGGACAAACCCAAAGTCGCCGATGAGATTCACAGCGACAAGATGATGGCCGCCGCGAAAGGGCCGAGCGAAGCGGACATGATCGCAAGCGCAATGCGTGCCGCCCCCTCGGCTCTCGCCAAGGGCGCCACCATTGCCACGATGGATGGCAAAGGCGCAATGCACACGTTGCGCAAGGGCAGCAACGGCTTCACCTGCATGCCGGACAATCCAGCCACGCCGGGCCCGGATTCGATGTGCATGGATCCGTCTGCGATGGAATGGATCAATGCCTATCTCGGGCACAAGCCGCCCACCGTGGGCAAGGTCGGCTTCATGTACATGCTCGAAGGCGGCACCGACGCGAGCAACACCGACCCGTACGCCGCGAAGCCCGACGTCAGCAACCACTGGATCAAGACTGGTCCACACATCATGGTAGTCGGCGCTGATGCAGCATTCTACGACGCTTATCCGAAGAGCCCCGACCCCGACACATCGCAGCCCTACGTCATGTGGGCTGGAACGCCTTACCAGCATCTGATGGCGCCGGTGCACTGAATCATCCGCTGCATGTTTGGCATCGCCAGTGGCGCTGATCCCTTGATGCGCTCCAACCGGGCTGTCGAAGGATCAGCGAACATCCGTGCAGGCGCTCGTGATGCGGGCTGCTAGAATCCGCGCCATCATCCATCGCGGGAATTCGCATGCAACTCGATCAGGTCAAGGCCGTTGTCACCGGCGGTGCCTCCGGACTCGGCCTCGCGGTCGCTCGACATCTCGTCGCCCAAGGCGCAAGGGTCGCACTGCTCGACGTCAACGACGAAAAGGGCAATGCAGCGGCAAGTGAACTCGGCAGCGCAGCGAGCTACTTCCGCGCCGACGTAACCAACGAGGACGGCATCGCCGCGACGCTCAAGGACGCAAAAGCCAAGCTCGGCGGACTCAATGCCGTGGTCAGCTGCGCCGGCATCCTCGGTGCCGGGCGCGTGCTCGGCAAGGACGGACCGCTGCCACTGAAGATGTTCGCGACCACGGTCACGGTCAACCTCATCGGCAGCTTCAACGTAGCCAAGGCGGCGGCAGACCTGATGCAGCACAACGCGCCCGGGGAGGATGGCGAACGCGGCGTGATCATCAATACGGCGTCGATCGCAGCCTACGAAGGCCAGATCGGGCAAGCGGCCTACTCGGCATCGAAAGGCGGTGTCATCGCAATGACGCTGCCGATGGCACGCGAATTCGCGCGCATCGGCGTGCGCGTGATGACGATCGCACCTGGCGTGTTCCATACCCCTATGGTCGACGGCATGCCCGAGGCGGTGTATCAGTCCCTGTGCGCACAGGTGCCCTATCCATCGCGCCTCGGCAAGCCCGAAGAATATGCCGATACCGTTGGCTTTATCCTGCAGAACCGCTATCTCAACGGCGAGACGATCCGTATTGATGGCGCGATCCGGCTGGCGCCGAAATAGGCAACGCCTGTAGCGGCGGTTTCCGCCGCTCCAACCGAAGCCGCTCATGCAGCGGCGCGATGCCGGCCCGCGCTTCGCATGCAGGAATCAGCGAGAATGGGCGTTTATAGCCACCACCCCGGGCAGGCGCAGTCCCGCAACCGCCCCACCCACCCATCCCGAATCCGCAACAAAAGCCAACGGAACGATCCATGAGAGCAGCCGAGATCAAGAAGGGCAACGTCGTCGAGCACGACGGCAAGGTCTATCAGATTCGCGATATCGAACGCAGCTCGCCGCAAGGCCGCGGCGGCAACGTCAAGTTCCGTTTCATCATGTACAGCGTGCCCGGCGCACAGAAGCTCGACATCACGCTCGGCGCTGAAGACGACCTCAAGGAAACCGAGGTCACGCGCCGACCGGTCACGTACTCGTACATGGACGGCGAAGCATTCGTGTTCATGGATATCGAGGACTACACGCAGTACACGCTCGATGCGAACGTGGTCGGCGATTCCGCCGGCTATATCGCCGAGGGCATTGAGGGCTGCCAGATCCAGCTCATCGACGATGCGCCGGTTGCGGTGCTGTTGCCGCAATCGGTAACGCTCGAAGTTATCGACACCGCACCGGAACTGAAGGGTGCGACGGCGACCAAGCGACCGAAACCGGCGAAGTTGTCGACCGGCATCGAGATTCAGGTGCCGGAGTACATCACGACAGGCGAGAAGATCGTGGTCAACACGACCACAGGCGAATTTGCCGGCCGAGCCTGAACCCTGCTTGCGCGATGCCCGAAGGCATTGCGCAAGCGGCCGCTGAAAAAGCACTCACACGAAACCGATGTCGTGCTCGCCATGCATCGACATCACCAGTTTTACCATGCTGGTCGGCACCATGATTTCGAGCTCCAGTGACTCGCTGCTCGGTCCCTTGCCGGCAAGCGTCATCCCGAAAAACGCACCAGAAGCGTCGATCTCTGCGCAGACGATGTGCGCACCTCCCGGCCCTTCGCGCAGATACGGTTTTATCGGTTCGCCGAGGGCCTCGATCGCTTGGGGAAAGAGAAAAACGGCATAGTTCATCGGCTCGGTCATGACATTCCCGCAGGGATTCCAGGTTGCTTCGTCACAACTGGACGGAGAGCTTTGCAGCCGCACGCACGGCCTTCGCAACCGCTGATTCGATATCGACATCGCGCGCGAGAGTAACCGCCATGCGTCGCTGGCCGCGCACTTCGGGCTTGCCGAACAGACGCAACATCGTATCGGGCTCGGCCAGGGCGTCGGCGACGCCGTGGTAGCGCGGACGATCGCCTTCGCCTGAGGCAAGCACCGCGCAGGACGCCGACGGCCCGACTTGGCGGATATGCGGGATTGGCAAGCCGAGGATTGCGCGCGCATGCAGCGCGAATTGCGGAAGATCCTGCGAGATCAGCGTGACCAGCCCCGTGTCGTGCGGGCGCGGACTGACTTCGGAAAAAATGACCGTGTCGCCCTTGACGAAGAACTCGACGCCGAACACACCGCGACCGCCGAGTGCAGCCGTGATCGCGGCGGCCTGGCGCTGCGCTTCCGCGAGCGCCGCGTCGCTCATGGCCTGCGGCTGCCACGATTCGCGATAATCGCCTTGCTCCTGCCGATGGCCGATCGGTGCGCAGAAACTCGTGCCGCCGACATGGCGCACGGTCAGCTGGGTGATCTCGTAGTCGAAATCGACAAAGCCTTCGATGATGCACCGCCCTTTGCCGGCGCGTCCTCCCGATTGCGCATAGTCCCAGGCTGCGTCGGCCTCTTCCTTGCGACGTACCGTGCTCTGGCCCTTGCCCGAACTGCTCATCACTGGCTTGATCACGAACGGCAACCCGATCGCCCCGATCGCGGTGCGGTATTCCTCTTTCGTATCGACGAATCGATACGGCGACGTCGGCAATCCAAGTTCCTCGGCAGCCAGCCGCCGGATGCCTTCGCGATCCATGGTCAGCCATGCCGCGCGCGCAGTCGGTATGACGACCAGGCCGCCTTTCTCCATTTCGATCAGGGTCGGCGTATGGATCGCTTCGATTTCGGGCACGACGTAGTCGGGTTTTTCCAGCTCGATCACCCGGCGCAATTGCGCACCATCGAGCATGTTGATCACATGCGAGCGATGCGCGACCTGCATCGCGGGCGCGTTCGCATAGCGGTCCACCGCAATCACCTCGACCGCGAAGCGTTGCAATTCGATCGCGACCTCCTTGCCGAGCTCGCCTGAACCGAGCAACAGCACGCGAATCGCGGTATCGGTGTGGGGCGTGCCGAAGGGTTTCATGCGCGGGTCCGGATTGCGGGGCCGCGATTGTACTGGAGGTCGCAGAACGCCCGCGCCACGGGCTGGGGCTGGCACAATGCGGACTGACGCCGTCAATCCCGTAGCCGATGGAATCGCGCATGCGCCTCGCTCTTCAAGGTCATCCATTGCCGGGCCACCACTGGTTGGCCTGCCTGCTTGTCCTGCCCCTGTTAGCGCAAGCCGCTCCCGTGCAGGACCAGTGGTTCACGGTGCTGCTCGATGGCCGCAAGATCGGCTCTTTCGAATCGCGCCGGGATGTTCATGGCGGCAAGGTGGTGACTTTGCAGAAACTCGACATGGTGCTCGACCGCGCCGGCTCGCATGTAGCGCTCAGCAATGCCGAGACGTCGACCGAAAGCGTGGATGGCCTGCCGCTCGCGTTCCGCAGCGTGTCGCGGTTGTCGGGTAGCGAGACATCGATCGACGGCACCGTGCGCGACGGCGTGGTGGCCATCGTCACGCATACGGGCGGCGACCAGCAGAAACGCAGCATGCCCTGGCCGGCAGGTGCATTGTTGCCTGAAGGCGTGCGGCTGGCGGCCTTGCGTGCGGGGCTCGAAGCCGGCACCCGCTATCGCGTGCTGTCATTCCAGCCATCGAGTCTTGACGCGGCGGAAATCACCAGCGTCGTCGGCGCAAGGGAAGCCGTCAACCTGCCCGCTGGACGCATGAATCTGAGCCCCATCGAGCAGACGATCGCGTTCGCAGGTTCGCCGCTGCAGAGCCGTGCCTGGGTTGATGCGGAACAGACGATCTACAAACTGACGATGCCGATCCTCGGCGTCGAACTGACCCTGCTCGCCTGCAATCATGCCTGCGCGACGGCGCCGAACCAGGGCAGTGATGTGTTCGCGCGCACGCTGATGGCGTCGCCACGACCGCTGCAAGCGACCGAACTCGCGGGCACGATGCGCTACACCTTGAATGCGCGCGACCATGGCGCAGCACTCAACCTGCCGCAGACCGACGAGCAACGTGTCGTGCGCGACGGCGACGCGTGGGTAGTGACGATCCAGAGTGCCAGCGCATCGCTCGATGAGCCGCGGCCTGCCGCGGAAGACTACCTGCCGAATGACTGGCTGCAGAGCAAGGCACCCGAAGTGGCGCAGCTGGCCGAACGCGCGGTCGGCAACGTGAAGGACCCGCGCGAACGCATGCAGCGCATCGAAACCTTCGTGCGCGGTTACATCCGCAACAAGACGCTCGACGTCGGCTACGCCTCGGCACTCGAAGTCGCCCGCAAACCCGAAGGCGATTGCACCGAGCACGCCGTCCTCGTGGCCGCGCTCGGTCGCGCCAGCGGCATTGCGACGCGCGTCGTCGACGGCCTCGCCTACGCACCCGGCTTTGCCGGCAAGGACCAGGTGTTCGTGCCGCACGCGTGGGCGCAGGCCTTCGTCGACGGGCGCTGGCAGAGTTTCGATGCAGCCTTGGCCGGCTTCGATGCCGGCCATATCGCGCTCGCCGTCGGCGACGGTGACCCGTGGCGCTTCTACTCAGGCCTCGACATGCTTGGCCGCATCGAGTTGCGCCAGGTCGAGGCGATTGCCGACAAGGCGCCAGCGACTCCCTGACGGAAACGACCGGCGACGCTCGGCACGAGCATCGCCGGACTCCTGCTTCGGCTTGGCGGAACGGATTCAGTCGAAACCGTTCTTGAAGATGGTGTCGTCCGAGTTCACGACATGGATCGTCCACGTGCGTTTATGGTCGAGAAGTGCTCCCGCCATGGAAGGCGCAACGAACGTCGTCAGATCCTTTGCGCGCAATTCAAGCGTATGCGTGGTCGGCGATGCACTCACTTGGCTGAAGGTGTAGCTCGACGATGTCGCAGCGTTGATCGGATTGCCGTCGAGATACCAGTGCACGTCGAGCGTGCCGACGGTCGGCTGCAACAGCGTCGCCTGGAAAACCTGGTTCGTGCCTGCAGGATAACTAACCTCTGTGGCCGTCGACGGCGATTCCGTACCCGGTTCAATCAGGTCGATGCCGTTCACGGGCACGCCGAAGCCACCGCGATAGAGTGTGCGTACGTATTCCTGCCGACACACCGGGCAGAACGGCTTGCCGAGGTATTGCATCAGGCATTCCTGATCGACAGGGCGATACATGCCGGTCGTCAGATAACGCGCACCCTGGAACAGACCGACGCCTGCATGGCCCGAAGGCGTCGGAATCGCATTGCCTGGTGTGAACCATGTCGCCCACTTCACCTGCGCGGCGATGGTCTGGTTGGTGACGTTGGGCTCACAGAGCGCGTTGCCGGAAATATCGCTGCACCCGGGAAAGCCGGGGTAGGCGCTGGAATATTCGTCGGCAAGGTGACTGAAGCTGTGACCGAATTCGTGCAGGATGATCTGCTTGGCCTGCGCGTGCGTTGACGTCACCGATATGTTGCCGCCAGATCCGCCGTAAGTGGCATCGTTCACCACGACGAAGATCTTGTCCCAACCCGGATAGGCTGCTGCTGCTGCAAGCACAAGGGATTGGTTGACCGTCACCAGGCGCTGGATCTGCGACGTGCAGAATTGCGCGTTGAATGCCGTGTTGACGTATTGACCACCCAGCGGATCGCCGTTTGCGCTGGGATCGGAACAACAGCTCGAATTGGAGCATCCAGACTGATACGGCGGATGATCCGCGCCAGACTGGACCGAGGCAACGAAGCCTGTCGTCCAGTTCACGAAACTCTGATACTCATGATACGGCGTCAAGCCGAAGAACGAATCGTGGAGTACCGTTGCATCGGTATTGAACTGCGACTGCTGTGCACTGGTGTAGCCATCGCCAACCACGAGCAGGTCGAGACGGTTGGCCGAGTTGCCACTGCTCGGCTCGCGCGCAATCTGCAGGGCGGGCATGCTGGCGGCGAGCGAGAGCGTGCGCGCGCTCGCGGCGAGCATATCCAGATCGATCCGCTGGCTGCTGCTCTTGTGCGCGAATTCGAGGGCATCCGCATCCGCAACCGGTATGCGCATAACGAAACTTCGATCCACTTTTGCGACCGCATACGCATCGATCGATCCATCACCGTGTTCCGGGTCATGCGCGAATTCACCGCGCAGGTTCGGCATCGTGACGAACTGTTCGCCCAGATCCTTGCCATGACGCCATGCGTGATACGCAACGCTTTCCTCTCGCATGGACGCCGTCGCGACTGCTGCGTTCGATGCTGGAGAAGGCGCAGCCAATTCGACCTCGGTATAGAAGACCGGCTGCACGCGGTCGTCTACATCCATTGTGAAGACGATATAGCGCGTCGGCACAGCGAATGCCGACGTCGACACGAGGACGGCCATCATGGCTGGCGCTGTCATCCATTGACGTGATTTCATGAGCTTCCTTCCCGAGCGTTGAACCGCGGAGCGCGGCGGTGCGTGAGCCTAGCACCGGTGCTGCGTCCGCAGCTGGCTTCGCGCGCGTTTCTTTGCTTGCAAGCACAATAATGATATCATTTTGATACCACACTATTGGGGGCCCACAATGAACGAACGCAATGCGTTTTCGCTGGCCGGCATTCCGGTCGTGATGATTCTCATAGCCGCTTGGGTCCTGACCGGTTTCTGGCTATTCGCCACGGTCACCAGTCAGCCTCAACCGGGGCTGGGGCAGATCCTGCCCATCGTCCCGCTTTTCATCCTGCTCGGATTCCTCGGCAAGGGCTTCTTCCAGGTCCAGCCGAACCAGGGCCAGGTACTGCAGCTGTTCGGCCACTATTCCGGCACCGTGCGCGACGAAGGGCTGCGCTGGACAAATCCGTTCTACGCGAAGCGCCCGATCTCCCTGCGCGTACGCAACTTCGAATCGAGCAAGCTCAAGGTCAACGACAGCGATGGCAATCCGATCGAGATCGCGGCTGTCGTGGTCTGGCAGGTCGTCGACACCGCCGAAGCGGTGTTCTGTGTCGATGACTACGAAAATTACGTGCAGATCCAGTCGGAATCGGCACTGCGTCAGATGGCGCAAAGCTATCCCTACGACTCGCACGACACCAAGGAACCTTCGCTGCGCAGCCATGGCGACGTGGTCAACTCGCATCTGCGTGACGAGATCCAGCAGCGCCTCGGCAAGGCCGGCGTGAAAGTCGTGGAGTCGCGTATCAGCCACCTCGCCTACGCGCAGGAAATCGCACAGGCAATGCTGCAACGCCAGCAGGCAGGCGCGATCATTGCGGCGCGCACGCGCATCGTCGAAGGCGCCGTGAGCATGGTCGAGATGGCATTGACCGAGCTAGGCAAGCGCGGCGTGGTCGACCTCGACAACGAGCGCAAGGCAGCGATGGTCAGCAACCTGCTCGTCGTGCTCTGCGGCGAGCGCGGCACGCAGCCGGTGGTCAACACCGGCAGCTTGTACACCGGCTGATGAGCGAGAAAAAAGCCTATCCGCTGCGCATCAGCGCGCCGGTGCTGGATGCGATGCAGCGCTGGTCGAACGACGAACTGCGCTCGCTCAATGCGCAGATCGAATACGTGTTGCGCGAGGCGTTGCAAAAGGCCGGCCGGTTGAAGCCGCCGCAGAAACCGAAAGCCGTCGCCGGCGGCTCCGCGTGAACCGTTCACCGCCGCAGCTACGCATAGCCGTATTGCTCGGTATTGCCTGCGCGACCGCGGCTGCAGCGTTGTTTCCATACGTGCTGGCGCTGCAGCCCACCGCTCTTGCAACCGCCAGCGCCAAGATGCACCTGCCGCCGGCCGCAGTTGTCGCTGTCCAATCCGGCGCCAGCGGCATCCTCTGCTTCCTGCTCGCCTGGGCGGGCCTGAAACTCGGTGCACCGCTCGGGCTCGGCGCACCGTGGCTGGCGGAACTCACGTATGGACGAGAACGCCCCCGCACGTCGAACTGGCTTTCTGCCATCGTGCTCGGCGCGATCGCTGCGTGCGTCATTCTAGGCGCGATCGCACTCTTCGGTGCGCCGATCGCGAACTCGGCGACGGTGCCCGACCCTGTCGCGTGGAAGGGCCTGTTGGCCTCTCCGTACGGAGGAATCGCCGAGGAAATCGAGCTGCGCGTATTCGTGATGGGCTGCTTGGCCTGGCTGCTCGCACGCGCGACAGGTGGTGCGCCAATCGCTTGGGGAATGGTCATTGCTGTTGTTACGACGAGTGTGCTGTTTGGAATCGGCCACCTGCCGCTGGCCGCGCAGCTCGGACCGTTGACGACCTCGATCGTCACGCGCGTGATTGTCTACAACGCGCTCGGCGGACTCGTATTCGGCTGGCTGTACTGGAAGCGCGGCCTCGAACACGCGATGCTCGCGCATTTCTGCGCGGATCTGGCGGTGCATGCGGCAGCTCCGCTCGCAATGGGTGGCTGAGCTGCCGCTCAGCTGCAATACAGACGGTCGTGATAGCGTGCGCGACACCTTTCACGGAGATGATCACATGCTGATTCGAACGCTGACACTGGCCTTGCTGCTCGGCGCGACGCAAGCGCACGCGGCACCGAAAAAACACAAACCAGCCCCGCCAGCGCGAGAGACGGCGGCAACGCCCGATGCGATCGATGTCGATGCGATGGCGCGTGCGAAGGACGCTGCTGCCAGCACGGGCGCGCCGGCCGATGCGCCAACACCGAGCGCCGCGCCGGACGCATCGGCTCCCCCTGCGACGAGCGACGCGCCCAAGGAAAAGGAAGCCGCGGCACCGTCACCCGCCGATACGGCACCAGCAACGAACAACGCGGCGCAATCGGAAACGAGTTCTACGGGCACGCCGCCACTGCTGGCGCCGACGCCAGACGAGAGCGAACGCCGCCTCGCTTCCGCATGCGAAGCGCGCGCGACGGCGCTGCTCGACGCTGCGCAGAAGGCCGACTACGCAGGCGCGACCAAGGACTTCGACGCGAAGATGCACACGGCACTGCCGCCGGCCAAGTTCAAGCAGACCTGGGAATCACTGGAAAAATTCGGCACCCTGACCGCTCGCGGACAGACCCACCTGGCCAAGGGCGATGGCTACATCGCGGTGACGATCCCTTTGCTGTTCGAGAAAGCCAATCTCTATGCGCAGGTCGCTTGCGGCAGCGACGGCCGTATCGCCGGTTTCTATGTCAAACCGCTGAACGTGCCGCAGTCGTGACAAAAAGGCAGACGCACGCACCGATCGACGGAAGGGTGGCTTGAGCGTGACAGCGCCTGCCCCGCCGGCACGCTGCGATGCGCAGCAGCGTCGCACGATCCTGCTTGAAGCACGCGCGCTTGGAGTCCCGCTCGACTATGGTCGAGTGCGCCGCTTGAACATCGTGCGCGAGCCGCGCGCGCTCGCGAGCATCGGCGAGGATATCCATGCGCGTGTGCAGTGGTTGGCCCCGCGTGCCGCGCGCGCATTCGAACGCATGCACACGGCCGCCGCCGCTGACGCGATCGAGTTGCAACTCGTGTCCGCGTTCCGTTCGACGGAATATCAGCTGGGAATACTCAAGCGCAAACTCGAGCGCGGCCAGTCGATGGACGAAATCCTGCGCGTCAGCGCGGCGCCCGGATACAGCGAACATCACAGCGGCCGTGCAATTGACCTGACCTCGCCCGGCTACCCTGCCCTCGAAGAGACGTTTGAAGCATCCCCGGCATTTGCATGGTTGTGCAGGCGGGCATCGCAGTTCGGCTTCACCCTCTCCTACCCGCGTGGCAATCCGCATCGGATCGCGTACGAGCCGTGGCACTGGTGCTGGCAGGCGCGGCATCGCATGCGGGCTACGTCTTCGTAGCGTTGGTCGCCAGGTTTCAGGCGCCGCGCATGTGCGGGATGAGTGTCAGCGCCTGCGCGGTTTCCACTCGCGATCGCTCACTCAACCTCACGCCACGCGTGCAGCGCGAGCGCAAGCCAGCCAATGATGAAGGCGACACCACCCAGAGGCGTGATCGCTCCGACCCAACGCGGCGCTCCGAGTGCAAGCGCGTACAGACTTGCGCAGAACAGCACACCGCCGATGACGAAAGCGAATGCCGAACAGCGCAGTGCCACGTCCGCGCGTTCGCGCGCGAGCACGCCGACGGCCAGCAACGCGAGCGCGTGCCAGAACTGATACTCGACGGCCGTGTGCCAAGTCGACAGCGCATGCTCGTCGAGGAGGCCACGCAGCGCATGCGCACCAAAGGCGCCAAGCGCAACAGCAGTGGCACCGGACACAGACGCCGCAACCAAAGCCAGCCGTGCTGGATTCATGCCGGACATCGACCCAGAACGCTGCCTTCCTTGAAACTCACGCCAACACCTCGCACTGTCGTCTGAGGGAGCGCCGGAAGGCGCGATGCTTGTTGCTTCACGACCCAAACCATCCCTGCCCTCGCCTTGAAGGGGAGGGCTTAGGGAATCAGTGGCCGGGCGTCTCTGGCGTCCTCACCGGCACCTTCGCAGCACTCTGCGCAGGCTTCTTTTCTTCCAGCGGTTTCAACAGATCGTCGAGCGACTTGTTGATGTTCGCGTACTTGTACGCAGGCAACACGTAAGTCCAGCTGCCAAAATGAGCGTTGAGCTCAGCGACTTCCTTGTTGAGCAGCGCGAGTCGATCCGCCCGATCCTTGACCGGATCGCTGACAGCTAGCGGCTTGATCGGCTCATCGACGACTTTGGCATCCTTCGCCGTCTCCGGCTTCGTTGCAATAGCAGTCTCGAAATCGGACTTCGCTTTAGCCTGGGCAGCAGCGATGCCCTTCCCGGCCTGTGCGGTATCGAGCGATGCGACAAATTGTGCGTAGTCCTTGCCGTCCTTTTCCCACGCGGTCGTGTCGACCACAAGACCATCGAACATCGCGTAACGCGCCTTCGAGGCCTTGTCATCCGGCATCGCATCCTTTGCCGCCACGACATCGTCGAAGCGCAGACCGGCCAAGGTAGAGGCCAAACCGTTGAGCGCAAATTCCGCGCCGGCCTCGCGCCCTTTTGGAACCTCGGCAAGTTTGAAGTTCGCGTCAGCTTCGGCGTCCTTGGCGACGCGCACGACCTTGCCATCCGCATGCGTGATCGCGACCGACGCGACG
Organism: Dokdonella sp.; assembly: GCA_039919785.1. Lineage (GTDB taxonomy): Bacteria > Pseudomonadota > Gammaproteobacteria > Xanthomonadales > Rhodanobacteraceae > Dokdonella_A. The sequence goes on from JBDSFA010000292.1 coordinate 30,035, forward strand.
CGGGTAGCGGCAATATCGACGAGGTCCTTCTTCAACCAGTCCGCCGCATTTTTTTCGACCGTCAACGCACCCGAGGCGAGCCAACTCTGCGCATCACCGACACGCCGTACGAATGTACCGCCGCTACGCGGGTTGGTGCTGCCGACGATGAACTTGAGCGGCTGCGCGAGGCCATCCAACTCGACCTCCAGGCCTTTCGCGTCTTTCGCATCGACGTCGTCCACACCGAGTGTTGCGTACTTGTCCTTGTTCGCAGTCTTCGCTTCGACATTCTTCGCATCGGCAAGCTTGAGCAGGAATTCGCGCAGCTTGCCTGTCTCGACCGCGTAACCACCTTTTTCCTTCAGGCTCCATCCCTTGGCATCGCGCTCCAGTGTAGCCAACGTCTTGCTTTCGGCACCGGTCACCACGACCCTGCTGACATCGTTGACGTGATCGCGCAGTTCCGGCACGAAATAGGTCGACGTTTCACCACCGCTTTCGCTACGCGGCGTATTCGCGTGATTGAGAACAATCGCCGCGACAATCGCAATCAGAGTGGCGACTGCGAGGCCGATCAAGGTCTTCTGGTTCATGCGTGGCCTCCCTGTGCCGCGCGGCGACGCTGCCTGCGCCACCAGGCGAATGCGAGTGCTGCGAGCGTGAGCAGCAGCGGTATCAGGACAATATTGATGAGCTTGAGCCTGGTGCCGAGCGATTCGATCTCGGCGTCTAGCTGACGTCGCACCTGACGCAACTCCTTGCGGATTTCGAGCTTGCGCTTGAGGAAGTTGTCCAGCTCGGATTTCTGCTCTGGCGACAGGATCTGCGCCTGATCCTTCGCCTTCGCGCCCTGCAGCTCGGTCAGCTTGCGCTCGGTGTCGGACAGTTCCTTTTGCAGTTCCTGTTCTTTCGCGCGGAAACGTTCGTCGGCGGTGCGCTTGAGCGCATCAACGGTGGTGAACGGACGCTGCGAAGTGGCGCGACCACGGATCGAGATCAGGTCGCTGGAGCCCGCCATGTTGTCGAGCGCATTCACCGCGAAGTCGCCGTTGTTCGCGAAAGCATTCATGATCTTCTGCCCGAAGAACGGACGGATCTGAACCCACAGGCGATCGCTGAGGATGTCGGTGTCGGCGACCAGCACGATCTGTCCATTCGCATCCTTCGATTCACTCAACGCGCCGGCGTCCTTGCGTTCCGGGAATGCCGTCTTGAACTTGCCGGTAAGACGAGCGGCAATTGCAAAAGGCGCACCGGCGGGCTTGTAGCCTGCCAAAAGCGAGGTCGGATCCTGCAGCATGCGCAGGCGATCGCTGCCCACGGCCGACGCATCCGACGTGCTCTGGATCAGCGGCGTGAGCTTGACGTCCTTCGCGTCCTTGGCGAGGTCGAAGAAACCGGCCGTCCAGACATTGATACTTTCCAGATTCGCGGTGACGACGTCATCGTGATTGAGCTCAGCCTGGGTCAGCCCAAGGATGCCCGGATGCCGCACCGGCGGCTGGCCTTCGCCCGCGCTGATCGGCGCTGCTCGCGCACGATCGATCACGACCTTGTGCGGGTCGTACTCGACTCCCCAGGCCTTGAACAGCTTCGGCAGATCCGAGGACTTGTCGGCCATCATCGCCGCCATCGGATTGTTCGGGTCGCCGCTGGCCTGCTCCATGTCGGCGTCGGGGTCGACAAACGCAAGCAGGTGTCCGCCGCGCAAGACGAACTGGTCGATCGCGTATTGGGCATCGTCGCTGAGCTGCTTCGGCTGCACCACCACGAGCACGTCGATGTCCTTGTCGATCGTCTTCAGCGTTGCCGAATCGAGTTTGCGCAGGTCGAACATCTGCGCCCATTGCTGATCAACCGCCCACGCTTCGCGCATCTGCCGTGTGGCAGGGTCGAAATCAGCCGCGATCGGCAGGCTGGACAGCAGGCCGACCACAGGTTTCTTTGGCGTCTGCAGCTCATGAATCAACTTGGCGACGTCGTATTCGAGAAAGGCTTCCTTGTCCGGTTGCAGGAACGGGATCACCGATTGCCCATTGGTCGAGTTGGTGCCGGCAAGGCCGAAGAACACCTTGTCGCCAGCCGCCGTCACCGGCACCGACTGCAGACCGAAGCTTGTCGCACGATCCTCGTCTTCGGAGAACGGCAACGGATCGATGACTTCGAGCTTGAGCTTGCCACCCGAGCGCGATGCCATCTCACCGAGCATTTCACGCACCTGGGTGAAATAGGTGCGCAGCTGAGGCAGGTCCTGCGTGCCCTTGTCCGAATAGAACAGGTACAGGTTGATGGGCTCGTCGATGGATTTGAGAATGTTCTTCGTGCCGCTCGACAAGGTGTACAGCCGACCTTGCGTCAGGTCCGCACGCGCGCCGCGGAACACGACGTTGACCAGCAGCATGACCGCCACGAACAACACGGCCAGCACCAGCAGTGCGGTACCCGAAAGGGCTTTGCGATTGAGTGTCATCGGGGTCCCTCCTCAGGTTGCTTTCTTGAGATCGATAACCACGACGGTCGCGTACAGCCATGCGCCGATCATCAACAGGAAATAAATCAGGTCGCGCAGGTCGATGACCCCTTTGCTGATCGACGAGAAATGCGTGAGGAAACTCAGGCCCGCAACCGCGTCGACCACGCCCTGCGGTGCGATCGCGCGAAAGAAGTCGAGTACCAGCGGAAAACCTGCAAGCAGCAGCAGGAAGCAGATCACGACGGTCAGGATGAATGCGACAACCTGGTTGCGCGTCGACGCCGAGATACACGAGCCAATCGCGAGAAAGGCACCGCCCATCAGCAATGAGCCGAGATAGCTTGCGAAGATCACGCCATTGTCGGGGCTGCCGAGATAGTTGACGGTCAACCAGATCGGAAAGGTAAACAGCAGCGAAATCGCGATGAATGCCCACGCCGCAAGGAATTTGCCGAACACTGCCTGCCACATCGTGACCGGCAAGGTGAGCAGCAGTTCGATCGTGCCGCTCTTGCGTTCCTCGGCCCATAGTCGCATCGAAACCGCCGGCACCAGGAACAGGTACAGCCACGGATGGAAGTTGAAGAAGGGCTGCAGATCAGCCTGGCCGCGCTCGTAGAAATTGCCGAGATAGAACGTGAATGCGCCCGAGAGCAGCAGGAAAATCACGATAAAGACGTACGCGACCGGGGTCGCGAAATAGCTGCGCAATTCGCGCTTGAAGATGGTGACGGCGCCGCTCATGTTCGCGCCTCCTTGCCAGCCGCGCCCTGGGTAATCGTACGGAACACTTCGTCGAGCCGCCCTGGTTCGAGCGCAAGTTCACTGACGATGACACCCTGTGCCTTCAACGCATCGCCGACAGCCACGAAGATCGAGCGGCCCGGCTTCGGGAATGCGGTGATGCGACCGTCCTGCGGATCGACTTCGATGCTCGCCACGTCCGCGACTTTCGCCAACGCGTCCCGCGCTTCCTTCACGTTCGGGGCGGTCAGTGAAACTGCCTGGTGGTAGCGCGAGCGGGCTTCAAGTTCGGCCGGTGTCGCGTCGGCGAGAATGCGCCCGCCGGCGATGATGATCGCGCGATCGCAGACGGCATGGACTTCTTCCAGCATGTGCGTCGAGATGATGATGGTCTTGTCGCGCGCCATCGAATTGATCAACGTGCGCACTTCCTGTTTCTGGTTCGGGTCGAGGCCGTCCGTCGGCTCGTCGAGGATCAGCACCTTCGGATCGTGCAGGATTGCACCCGCAAGGCCCACGCGACGCTTGAAGCCCTTTGACAAAGTGTCGATCGGTTGTTCGAGCACGCGATCCAGATGCAGGCGCTCGACCGCATCATCGAGGCGTTTTTCGCGCAGGTCGCCTTTCAACTCACGCACGTCGGCGATGAAGTCGAGGAACTCGCGCACGCTCATTTCGCCATAGCTGGGCGCACCCTCGGGCAGATAGCCGAGTGCGCGTTTCGCCTCCAGCGGTTGCGTCTCGATATCGAAGCCCGCAACGGTCGCGCCGCCTGACGTGGGACTGAGGAAGCCTGCCAGCATCTTCATCGTGGTCGACTTGCCGGCGCCGTTGGGGCCGAGGAAGCCGAGCACTTGGCCGGGCTCGACTTTGAAAGTGATCGCGTCGACGGCCGTGAAGTCGCCGTAGCGTTTGGTGATCTGTCGTGTTTCGATCATCGTCGTCTATGCACCTTCTTGAAATGCATGAAATCCCGCCGGCGCTGGCCGTACGGGCTGATAGCTTGCGTTGGTGAGCGCTCGGGTTCCGCACAACGGTGCCGATCGGCTGATGCCGCCAGCTGTTCCGCGTCGGCGAGGAATTCTCGAAGCGTCAGAGAGACTACCGCAAAGTTCACCGAAAGTTCCCCATCATCGGCCTGTCGGTTTCATCCGCGGTGCGGTTGCCTGCTGAAAACACCAACCCCAGATCCTCCGGCCCTCGGGCGCAGCCTTCGGACCGGGGCAGTGCGGTGGGGATGGTTTCGCTCGGTGCAAGTCCACGCCAGAGCATCGCGCCTGAAGCCGCTCCCACAGACAGTTGCTCTCAAAACTTCAGGGGTGCTGGATACTGGCGCCCGGCACGTAGGGGACGAAAGCACGGCGCATCGCGATAGAACGCAGCCGTCGCATTGTCGTTGTGCCAGCCCGGAATGCCGGCCAGCGGCAACGGCCGCGACTCCTGTGGGTCGGCCAGCAGCGCGCCCGACTGGATCGAGTGCGCAATCACCGCTTCCGCTGTAGGCCAACTGCGCACGATGCTGCCATCGCTTTCACAACGGCCCGCCAGCGCCGACGCAGGCACCTGCACGACCACGGCTTTTGCTGTAGACAGCGGATTTCCGTTCCACGCATGTTCGATGAGAGCGTGGCCAAACACCGTCAACGCAATGCGATCACCCCAAGCCGCACGTTCGTGCAGGAACAGCCCCGCCCAGTCATGCGCATCCCACACCGGCAGCAGCTCCGGTGCGGCCAGCCAGACGATGACGCCAGCCTCGTCGAAATGTGTCATTGCGCACTGCCCGCGCGTACGCTGCTTGGGCCCGACCACGCGGATATCCGCCACTTGACGCGCATTCAACGCGCGCTTCAGTTGCGGATGGCGCAACCAGATCAGAGCGTTGAACAGGTCATGCGCATTGCATTCGCGCGTTGCCAGCACATTGCGTTCGAAGATGCGCTCCTCATAGTGCAGGCCATCAGCCAGCAAGCGCAGATCCTGAGCCAGGAACGCAGGCCGGTCGAAGTGATCGCGCGCTTCGACGCGGCCTCGCTCGCGTTCGAGCCGCGCAACGGTCGAGGTATTCGCACCCGCAATGAGATCCGACTGATCGACCCATGCCTGCAGCAATGGATGCAGCGAATCCGTCACCGACTCACTCCCGCAGCGCCGGAATCGAAGGACGCGGTTTGGATGACGCCCTTCGGCTTCGCGCCTTCGGCGCTGCGTCCTGGACAAGGGGATCACTATCGCTCACAGCGTCAGGCCACGAGCCGCCCTATCAAGTCGTGCTCGTCGGCGTGAATGATCTCGACATCCACGAACTGCCCCGGCTTGAGCTTCTGACCATTGTCGATGCGCACGATGCCGTCAATTTCGGGCGCGTCGGACTTCGAACGCGCTACCGCACCGTCTTCATCGACCTCGTCAACCAGCACTTGCTGGCGCGTCCCGATTTTGCGGCCTAGGCGGGCGGCCGATATCTCTGCCTGTACTTCCATGAAGCGCTCCAGGCGTTCTTCCTTGATCGCTTCGGGCACCGGATCGGGCAGCGCATTCGCCTTCGCGCCATCCACCGGCGAATACGCAAACGCTCCCACGCGATCAAGCTCCGCCTCGCGCAGGAAATCCAGCAGTTCCTCAAACTCGGCCTCAGTTTCGCCGGGAAAACCGACGATGAATGTGCTGCGGATCGTGAGGTCGGGACAGATCGAGCGCCAGTTCTGAATTCGTTGCAGGGTCTTGTCGACGGCGCCGGGACGCTTCATCAACTTGAGGATCCGCGGGCTCGCGTGCTGAAACGGAATATCCAGATACGGAAGGATCTTGCCGTCGGCCATCAGCGGAATCACGTCATCGACGTGCGGGTACGGGTAGACATAGTGCAGGCGCGTCCACACGCCGAGTTCGGCAAGGCCCTCGCACAAGCCGTTCATGCGCGTCTGATACTCGTTTCCGCGCCAGTTGCGCGAAGAATATTTCACGTCAACGCCATACGCGCTGGTGTCCTGAGACACCACCAGCAGTTCCTTCACGCCACCCTTGACCAGCTTTTCCGCTTCGATCAGTACTTCGTCGACAGGTCGCGAGACGAGGTCGCCGCGCATCGATGGAATGATGCAGAACGTGCAACGGTGGTTGCAGCCTTCGGAGATCTTCAAATAGGCATAGTGCTTCGGTGTCAGCTTGACGCCTTGCGGCGGCACCAGGTCTAGGAATGGGTCGTGCTTCGGCGGCAACGCCTTGTGTACCGCGTTCATCACGCTGACATAGTCCTGCGGACCCGAGATGGACAACACGTCCGGGTGCGCTTCGCGGATCAGCTCGGCGCGTTTGCCAAGACATCCGGTGACGATGACCTTGCCGTTCTCTTCCAGCGCTTCGCCGATCGCGTCGAGCGACTCGGTCACCGCCGCATCGATGAAACCACAGGTGTTGACAACGACGATGTCGGCCGCGCTGTAGCTCGGCACGATGTCGTAGCCCTCGACACGCAGCTGGGTGAGGATGCGTTCGGAATCGACGAGGGCCTTGGGGCAGCCGAGGCTGACGAAACCGACCTTGGGATTGCGGC
>JBDSFA010000373.1:0-3206 GCA_039919785.1 Dokdonella sp.
GCGCGTCGCGCGTTGGTCTCGGCAACGGCGTTCTCGCCCCTGTGCAGCGCATTGAGCGCCAGAGCGCGGTAACTGCCATCGAGCATGTCCGCCTCGTCACCCAGCGCACGGCGTCGGATCTCCAACCCGTCCGCCAGCATCGCTTGCGCTTCGTCGAAGTGACCTTCGCGATCGAGAACGCGCGCGAGATTGGTTTCGCTGCCGCCATAGTGAGGATGAGACTTGCCGAGCAATTGCTCGTGCATCGACAGCGCGCGGCGAAGTGAGGCTTCCGCTTGCGGCAGGCGCCCCTGGCCGAGCAAGGCAACGCCAAGATCGTTGCAGCCAGTCGATACCGCCGAATGGATCTGCGGATGCAGCCGCTCGCTCAGCGCCAGCTGCTGCTGCAGCACGTCGACGGCTTCGGCATAGCGTCGATGGTCGCCCAGCACAAACGCGAGCGTTCCCAGCGCGTCGGAATATTCACTGCTGTCTTTCGTATGGCGTTGCGCGACGACATCAAACACCTGGCGGGCCTGCGTCTCGGCCTCATCAAAATGGGCCGCATAGGCAAGCGTCACCGCATATTCGCTGCGAACGCTGAGATCGAGGTCGGAATCCGCACCGTCCGTCGCACGCGCCAGGCCCATTGCCTTGCGAAAGGTCGCGCTCGCATCGTCGAGGTGTCGCAGGATGCGCTGATCGTCACCGAGGTCAATCATGAATGCGACACGCTGCGCGGCAGGCAGATCAGCGGCTTCTGCCAATTGCACGGACTGCTCGAACAGCGGCAATGCACGCGCGTACTGACCGTAGTCCCAGTAAAGGTTGCCGATCTCGTTCTTGAGCAGGGCGCGCACGTCGGGCTGGTCGGCCAGGTCCTTGTCGAGGCGCGCCGCAGCGCGGTCGAGGATCTGCCGCGCGGTCAGCGTCTCTCCCTTGCCCTGCGTGTCGTTGGGATCGTTGGCGTCGAGGATGCCGAGCACGAAGGACTTCTCCGCATCGGCGCGTTGCGCCTGACGTTGCGCGACGCACGCCTGGTGCAGACTGATCGCGGTGGCGGCGACCAGCGCGATGACCACGGCTGAGGCAGCCGCGACACCCGCGCGATTGCGGCCGACGAATTTGCTCAAGCGGTAGCTCGCGTCATCACCGCGTGCCAGCACGGGACGACCTGCGCGATGGCGGCGCAGGTCTTCAGCAAGTGCCTCGGCGCTTGCGTAGCGGCGTTCAGGTCCCTTCGCCATCGCCTTGGCGATGATGCGGTCGAGGTCGCCGCGCAGAAGTCGCGCCCATGCGCGCGCCGTGCCGCTCGAACGCGCTGCGACCGAACTCGCCGACGCCGGCGCGACAGCAACGATCGCGCGTTCGATATCGCCACGCTGCCGGCCTAGCCGATAGGGGCGCTCGCCCGCGAGCAACTCGAACAGCAAAACGCCCAGCGCATAGACGTCGGTCGCAGTCGTCACCTGCTCGCCACAGATCTGTTCCGGCGCGGCGTAGTCCGGCGTCATCCGCTGGACAAGGGTCGCCGTCGCCTCGTCGCTGCCATCGGTCGACTCCAGCACCTTGGCAATGCCGAAATCGAGCAGCTTGACCTTGCCTGCCCCATCGACGAGCACGTTGGACGGCTTGAGGTCGCGATGCACGATGAGATTGCGGTGCGCATGCTGTACGGCGTCGCACACCTGCAGCAGGAGGTCGATGCGTGCGTCCAGACCACTGCCGTGCTCTTCGCAATAGCGCGTGATCGGCTCACCTTCGACGTATTCCATGACGAAGTAAGGCGCGCCATCGGCACCGACGCCGCCGTCGTGCAGTTGCGCGATATGCGGATGTTGCAGGCCGGCGAGTACGCGGCGCTCGTGGCGGAATCGTCGCACCAGTTCCGGGGTTGGGTAGTGCAGGCGCTTGATCGCGACCTGTTGTTCGAACTCGCCATCCGCACGCGCAGCAAGCCAGACCTCGCCCATGCCGCCTGCGCCGATCGGGCGCAGCGCACGGTACGGCCCGAACATCGTGCCGGCAATGTCGGCGGCGGCGGGGTTGGCCTCGTCGTCGCCACTCATATCCATCACGGGACGTTCGAGAAAATCATCGGTGGCAGCATCGGCGACCAGCATGCGCTCAACCGCCTCACGCAGTTCCCCGTCATCCGCGCATTCGCCGGCGAGCCACGCCGCACGCGCCTGCTCCGGGATATCCAGCGCGAACTCAAACAGCTCGGACACGCGCTTCCAATGTTCAGCGCGCATCGCCGACTCAACCCGCGGCCTGGATACAGGAAGGCCTTCGCACGACGCCAGTCGCGATGGACGGTGCGCGTAGTCAAGTTTTGCGCTTCGGCGATCTGTTCGACCGAAAGACCGGCGAAGAAACGCATCTCGACCAGCTCGGCAAGGCGTCGATCGAGACCGCTGAGCTGGTCCAGCGCATGATCTAGGCGCAACAGGGTGTCCGGCGTCATCGCATCGAGTGCCACGTTGTCATCCAGCGTCACCGCTTCGACAGCACCACCGCCGCGTTTGACGGCAAGCCGGCGGCGCGCGTGGTCGATCACGATCTGGCGCATCGCCTTGGCTGCGATCACGAAGAAATGGCTGCGATCGCGCAACTGCAGCTGCGCGGGGTTGACCAGCTTGAGGTACGCCTCGTGCACGAGGCCGGTGGTGTCGAGCGTGTGTCCATCGCCACCCGCGAGCTGGCGCCGCGCAATGCGCTTGAGTTCGCCGTAAACCGCGCCGAACAGCCGCTTGAGTGCAGCGGCATCGCCGGAACCCGCCGCCTCGACCAGTTGCGTGACGCTCTCGACCACCCTACCCCCGAGCCTTCGTTCAGGCGTCGTTCCGCAGGTTGCGGCCGATGCCGGTGAATTGCACCAAGACTAACGCAATGACCGGCGCGACGCCGTGGACGCAACGTCGACCAGCCGCGATCCGGCAAATGTCACTTCCTTCGCTTTCCTGCGTGTGTATGGATGACCCTCCCGTCCAAGGCCGACCACAATGAACTACAAGACCCTGCTGTTCGCTCTCATCGCGACCTTTGCCTGCGCGAAAGCAAGTCTCGCAAAAGACGGTCTGCCGGCCTTCTCGGCAGGAAACGCAGCGCTCGTCCCGTGGGCGGCGGCCGTTCCGGATCCACACGCGGTCGCCACCACGACCACGGGCGACCTGGACGGTGACCCGGCTTTCCACAGCGCCCCGCTGCTCGGAATGAACTTTTAC
>JBDSFA010000029.1:0-9755 GCA_039919785.1 Dokdonella sp.
TCGACGTTGCCGTCATCGGTCGCGAAGACGCCGCCAAGGTCTTCGTCGACCTGCACGCACCGGCTGCTGTGGGACGCATCGTTGTCGGGCGAGGCGGCTATGGCGGCGGCAAGGACGTGAAGCAATAGGAACGGAAACGGGGGAGAGGTGAATTCCATCTCGCGCTGCAGTTCCCCTCTCCCGTCCGCAGAGAGGGCCGGAGTGAGGGGGTGGATCGAGCGAATAGCTTCGTGTTCCCCTCACCCGCCGCGCTTCGCGCACCGACCTCTCCCCGGCGGGTAGAGGTGAATGTCGCGACGCGACTTCAAACTCTCCCCGAACATCGCGACGCACCGCACTTCCCCCCCTCCTCCGGGGTGAGGGCGGGAGTGAGGGGGCGAATGGAGCGCATCGCTTCGCGTTCCCGCCACCCGCCGCGCTCCGCACGTCGACCTCTTCGCGGTGGGGAGAGGTCAATGCCGCGACGCGCCTTCAGGCCCTCCCCTTCAAGGGGAGGGTTGGGTGGGGATGGTGTTCGTGAGATGAGGGGGCGGATGGAGCAAATCGCTTCATGTTCCGCTCACCCGCCGCGCTCCGCGCGTCGACCTCTCCCCGGTGGGGAGAGGTGAATGTCGCGACGCGACTGCGAGCCACACCTTTGACCATTGCGCTCTAGCGATCCTGCCTCTGTGGGACAGCTGATCCCACAAGGCGTCGTTGGCCGCGCGCACCAATTTGTTGCACACGCGACTGCGCGGGATGCTCGCGAGCAAACATTTCATGCTCCCTCGACCGCGCCGGATGCTCGTGCGCATCTGTTTCATGCTCGGTCGACTATGCCGGATGCTCGTACCCATCTATTGGATGCACGAGTGAGCAAATATTGCTCAACTTCACGAATCCCAGTCAGACACGTCCATTGAATTTCATGCGACGCCGGACAAAATCTGTCCAACGCTGCATCATTTTGTTGCACGCGTGCATGAAATGGATGCTCACGAGCATCCGCTACCGTCGAGCATGCACCCGCGATATGGAAACGCCCTTGCAGCGCAGTCGCGGCCACGGCCATTCCAATCGACAGGCGAAAAAAAGGCCGCATCGCTGCGGCTTCGAGGTGATGAACGGGAAGGATTTCAGCAAAGGATCACGCCGCCTTGTCCACCAAAGGCTTCGCGGAGCGCTGGAACCGCGTACGCAGATCGTTGCGCACCGCATCCATACCCTCGTTGCGGGCGGTGAGCTTGAGTTGCGCATAGACCTGCAGCGACGTTGTCATCACGTCGCTACCCAGCGCGACATCCGTATCCCCTGCCCGCTCGCTCAGACGCGTCAACCGCGCCAGACGCGGACGCAGCCGATCCAGCGCAACAAGATCATCCAGCGCACCCGCCGCCAGCACATTGGCCGGCACCAGCTGCGGATTCTGCTCCAGCACGAGCAGCGCCTGACGGCAGAACGACTCCGACTTCTCCCCCATTTTCCGTAGCGACCGCTTCTGCGGCAGCGTCAGGGCAATCAGCCCGCTCAACTGCGTCTCCAGCTCCGTCAACGCCGTATCCACGGCCTGCAGCTGGGCATCGGTGAGATTCAACGAAACGATATTCTGCGTCATAAGTACTACTCCTTGGATGGTCTTCCAGACAGGCCGATGAGCCCCTATGGCCATCGACCTTGTGCTTTGTGGCACGGGAGTATTGGAACAGGGGAAGATCTCAGGGGGTGAGACGGGAAGGCGTGGAATTGGATTGGTAGGGTCCGCTATCGACCCATAGCGGAAGTCGTGCACCGGCAGCTTTCAGCGCAAAGGGGACTCTCTCCAAGGTTGGTTGGATCGAGCAATGAATCGTGCCAAGTGAATGCTCAAGACCACACCACACCGAACGGTTGCCAAATGGCAAAGGCTCCGCGAGAGTGCGGAGCCTTTGCCGTCATCGGCTTCTATCGCACGATCACCACGGCGTTGCGAAGAACCCGTGCCGTTTGCCAGCGGCGTCGGCATATTCGCCGGCGACCACGCCGAAATTGTTGATCGTAGTCACGAACGTCGACTTCGCTCCGGGCATGTCGAGGGTGCGGAATTGCCCCTTTGCCTCAACGAAGCCGTGGAACACGCCGGATGCGTCGTAGTAGTAGCCGGCGGTCTGACCGACGTCATTGATTGCGAATGCAACCGTGCCGGCAGCGCCCGGTACGTCGATCGACGAGTACTTTCCGTTCGCGACGCGAATGAAGCCGTGGGTTTGATACGGATTGGTATCCGAGTAGCCGATGATCTCGCCGTTGTTGCCGATACCCAGCGGGTAGGTTTCGCGCGCTCCGGGGACATCGATCGGCGTATCGTGCCCGTGGCGGCGCAATACCCCGTGGTGGATCCCATCGGCGCCCCAGTACACGCCGGCTATTGCGCCGAACAGATTGACGCCATCGACATTCGAATTGAGATGGCCGGGAAAGTCGACCGTTTCGACATTGCCCCACCGGATCACGAAACCGTGCTGCTGCCCCGACGCATCGGTGTAACCACCGAAGGTCGTACCGAAATCGTTGGGGCCGCCGGCCGCGCTGAAGTAGTCGCCGAACAGGCCATCCGGATTGAGCGGCTCGAAGTGGCCATCGCGATAGATCATGGCATGCGCTGTACCGCCATCGATGGCGAATTGACCTGCCAATTCGCCGAGGTCGTTGATGCCCCAGAGGATCGTCTGCGACGCAGCTGGATAGTCGAGCGTCTGATACGTGTAGGTCCCCAGATTGGTGGTCTCGAGCTGAGCCTTGGCGATCGTCGATGGCGCCGCGCCTGCCGACCCGGCAAAGACGAGGGCGAAGAGGCCGGTCGCCCATGTGAGCCCACCCTGTGAAGAGCGATGATTTGACATGATTTCAATTCCTTCGTTCGATGAGAGAGACGATGGCGTTCCGAAGACTAGCTGCCGACCGGAACAGCGCCATCTCCCGTTACAGCGCAAAAGGGCTGCGTGCACCGACACGGTCGCGAAGACGGCTGCCGCAACGCGTCCGATCGCGATTGCCGGACCCTTCACGCGCATGACCGCCGAGTCCGACATCACGGAAGTCCTCGCGCGGACCGCGCACGGCGACTCCGGCGCAATCGATGCGCTGATTCCGAAGATCTACGCATCGCTGCGCCAACTCGCACGTCGCCAACGCGCGGGCGAAGCCGCGCACACGCTCGAGACGACAGCGCTGGTGCACGAGGCCTATCTGACGCTGGCCAGTCAGAGCGGCACCGCGCTTACCGATCGCGCGCATTTGTATGCGTACATGAGCCGCGTGATGCGCCACATCCTGATCGACCACGCGCGACGCAAGAATGCGCAGAAACGCCAAGCGCCCGAGATGACGGCCCCAGAGGCGGGATCGAACGTCATCGACGTACTCGCGCTCGACGAGGCGCTGGGTCGGCTCGCCGCCCTGGATCAGCGCCTTTCGCGGATTGCCGAGCTGCGGCTGTTCGCTGAGCTTTCGAGTCCGGACATCGCTGAGATCGTCGGCGTCAATGCACGCACGGTAGAGCGCGACTGGCTGAAAGCGCGCACATTTCTGTCCGCCTGCCTGATGCCGAATGCGTAAGGCGATGTCGGCAACTGCCGCGTTCCTGCGCTATCGAGGCATGACCGAACGAACTGCGCGCTGCCGATGATTGCCGACTTCACCCAACGCTGGCCTGAGATCGAACCGCTGCTCGACCGGCTGTTCGACGTGCCTGCTGCCGAACGCGCTGATTGGCTGCACCGGCACTGCGAAGACACGACGCTGCGCACGCTGGTTGCGCAAGCGCTCGGCAACGCACCCTCCATTGAGGCGATGGAGCGCGGGGTCAGCCAATGGCTGCCGGCGTTCGCCGACAACTTGCCCGATGCGCTGCCGGCCATCTCCGGCTATCGCGTGCTTCGTTTTGTCGGCGCCGGCGGCATGGCCAGTGTATTCGAAGCCGAGCGCGAACTGCCTGGTGGTCCGCAGATAGTCGCGCTCAAGCTGTTGCGCATCGACGTCCACGATCCCGACGAGCGCCGTCGCTTCCTGCGCGAACAACGCATCCTTGCGCGACTGCAGCATCCGCACATCGCTCAGCTGCTCGATGCGGGCTTCTCGCAGGCGGACACGCCGTTCCTCGCGCTCGAATTCGTCGCCGGTGACGATCTCGTCGCGCATTGCGAACGCCGCGGCCTCGCCACGCGTGGTCGCCTCGCCTTGTTCATCGACGTCTGCGCGGCGGTTGAGCATGCGCATCGCAACCTGATCGTGCATCGCGACCTGAAGCCGAGCAATGTGCTCGTCGGCGCGGACGGCTGCGTCAAGCTCGTCGATTTCGGCATCGCCAAACTTTTGACCGGCGAAGGCGAGCAGACGCGCAACGAAGTGCAGCGCCTGACCCGCACGTACGCTGCGCCCGAACAGCTCGCCGGTGATGCCGCGACGACCGCGGTCGACGTGTATGCGCTTGGTGTGCTGCTGGGCGAGCTGCTCTGCGGCTTTCGGCCGCGCCCGATAGGCGATTGCGCCGATACAAATGCGCGTGTGTTCGACGACGAGGCATTGCGAAAAAAACTCGGCGTCGACATTCATGCCATCGTGCGCGAAGCGACACGGCCCGATCCCATCCACCGCTATGCGAGCGTTGCGGCGCTGCGCGAAGACATCGAGCGCTATCTCGACGGCAAGCCGTTGCAGGCGCGCGCGGATACGTTCGCGTATCGTGCCTGGACGCTGGTAAAGCGGCACGCGTTGGCGGCGTCGGCCGGCGTCGCGATCGCGACGATTCTCGCTGGCGCGACGGCGGTCGGCCTGCACGAGTCGCATCTTGCGCGTCGCGCCGCCGAGGATGCGCACGCGCAGGCGCGCGTGGCTATCGCTGAAGCGCAGCGCGCCGATGCGGTCAAATCGTTCCTCGAAGGTCTGTTCGACAGTGCATCGCCAGGAACGCAGACGAGCGAGACCGCCGAGCAGCTGCTTGCGAGCGGACGCGAACGTGCAGATCGCGATTTCGCGGTGCAGCCCGCGCTGCGCGTCGAGATTCTCGCGCTGGTCGGCGATCTTGAGCGCCGCAGCGGCCATCCGGACCGCGCGCAACAGCCGCTCGAAGAAGCGGTGGCGCTGGCGAAGGCGCAGTTCGGTGTGACGGACAGGCGTACGCTGCACGTCGAATACCTGCTCGCGAAGGAAGCCGATGAGCTCGGCCGCGTTCGCGATGCGACGTTGCGCTTGCAGAACGCAGTTAGCGCGTTTGAATCAGGCCCGAACCGCGACTCGGCGGAGGAAGTGCAGGCACTCGCATGGCTCGCTGGCCTCGACGAGCGCATTGGCGAATCGGCGAAGGCAGTCGACGTCGGCGGCAACGCGCTTGCGCTCGCACGCCGCGTGCTGCCAGGTGATAGCGATACATTGACAGAAGCGGTGATGAATTTCGGCTGGATCCTGATGGATGCCGGCCATGCCGACCGCGCGGAGCCACTGTTGCGCGAAGCACTCGCTCGCAAGCGCAGTCGGCTCGGCCGACGGCACGCCGATGTCGCCGATGCGATGGCCCTCCTGACCTCGGCGTTGGTCCGCCTGGGCCATTACGGCGAGAGCGAGCAGCTCATGCGCGACGCCCTCGACATCGACGCCAGCGCGTACGTGCGCGCGCACCCTCACGTCGCCTGGCATCTCAACGATCTTGCCAATGTGCTCGCGCTCGAAGGCAAACTCGGCGAAGCGAGCGCGTTCTACGCGAAGTCGATCGCGATCGATCGTGCGCTCGCGCCAGCGTCGGCGCTCAACGAGGCAGTGAGCCTCGGCAATCTGGCGCGCATCCGCTTCAGACAAGGTGCGTACGCGGATGCCGAAGCAGGTCTTCGCGATGCGATGGAGCGCAAGCAACGCCTGTTCGGCGTGGACTATGTTGACAATGGCCGCAGCTACGATCGCGCGAGCCTGGCTGAAGTCCTTGTCGCGCGTGGACGTTTCGACGAAGCCCGGATGATCGCCGACAACGCCCTGGCGGAAGCACGGCGGCGCCATCGCGATGCGCATCCGGATGTTGCGTTCGCACTGATCGTCGAAGCCCAATTCATGGCGGCGAGCGGGGACCATGAGCGCGCGGCGTCACGAGCCGAGGAGGCTGTCGCGATCCATGCCGCACTGATGGATACCGGCTCAGACAAGGCGATCCGGGCGCGACTTCTATTCGGCGAAATGCTGCAGACGCTCGGCCGCAGTATCGAAGCGAAGGCGCAACTCGAAAACGCCCTCGCGGCGGCCAAGACGATCACGCCGAACCCAACCGTCCTTGTCGCGCACGCCGAGGCTGATCTTGCGCGCGTCGACGCTTCGCTCGGCGACCGCGCTGGCGCAAGCCGGCATCGTGCCGAGGCCGACGCAGCGCTTGCCGCAATCGCACAGGAACCGAACATCGAGCGCGCTGCGGCAATGCACCTCATTGCCGACGCCTCATTGCGCGAATGACATACCCGTTGTGGAGCGTTGTGAGTCTCACGGCATGATCGACTATCCGCAACGCCAATTGGCGGAATGCTTGCGAGCATTGAAGGGCATCCGTAGCCCAAGTTCGTGCTCAGCGATGGCGTTGGGCCGGTGCGGCGCTGGCGTCTGCTTCCGACCCGTCGGAGACATAGACGGCGCTTCCCTGGGGTTCCGAAAAAGGGGCGATGCGGACATTGCCTGAGCCCAGAGCAGCATACTCAAAGTGGCGGCTCGTCAACCGCGCCAAGCTCCTACTCGCGAAAGATCTATCCCGCCGCGTCAGGTCATTGCAACTGGCGTTGCAAAGAGTCAGCAACCTCGGTCTGCCGAAGAGATTTTCCAGAATTTTCCACCGCCGCGATCCGTTTCCACCCTCTGCTTCGTCCTTGGTGCGTTCCTGATGAAACGGAGTACGCCGATGCCCAGCAAACCTGTCGTCCTTGTCAACGTCCTGAAGGTCGAATCGAAGAAGCAGGAAGCGCTGATCGCGCTCTTGAAGAAAAACATCGACACCGTGGGCAGCACCCTTGACGGCTGGAAGACGAGCCGACTGAACGCCGCCGCAGACGGTGCGACAGTCGTCATCTACTCCGAGTGTGAGACGCCTACCGCGTTCGAGGCGATGCGCAACGACCCGCGCATGAAAGCCTGTTTCCCGAAGATCCTGAAATCGGCGAGCGTCGATTCGATCATGGGAGCGACGGTTCTCAGCGAAAGCCCGTGAGGACGGCCAGACAAGTTTGCTTCCTCAATCAAGTGACAAAAGGAGAACCACAATGGCCCGAATGGTAGTCATCTACCGCACGCCGAAGAACGTCGAAGCATTCAACCGACACTATTTCGACGTACACATACCGCTAGCCAGGAAACTTCCGGGTCTCAGGAAATACGAGATCAGCAACGGCCCTGTCGCAGTACTAACCGGATCGTCCGATGTGTATTTGATCGGGACGCTGCATTTCGACAGCCTTGATGCGATCAAAGAGGCATTCGCAAGCCCAGAGGGACAGGCGTGCGGAGCCGACCGTCAAGTTTATGCGCCCGACGACACGGGGGTTCAAATGTTCCTTTTTGACGACAGGGAAGTTTGAACCCGTCTGCCTTCGATCGCCTCGGTGGGCGAGAGCGGCGAATGACGGCGGAACGATCGACGGCGGCCAGTGCAGGTCGCAAAAGCCACAAAATAAAATGAAGAAGGATCGTGATGTCACTACCGAAAGCAGCTTTTGTCTTGGTCCACGGCGGTTTTCACAACCATTCGGTGTGGGACAAGGTCACCCCACTACTTGAAGCGCAGGGCTTCGCGGCTTTGACGCTGGACCTTCCCGGTGCGGGGGTACATGCGATAGCGCCAACGTCGCTCAGTCGTCGCCCATTCGACCCCGCTGCGTTCGCTGCCGAGCGGTCACCCGTGGCCGGCGTTATGCAGGAGGAGCGAACAGAAGCGGTAGTCGCATTGGTCAAGAAATCCGCATCGCTCGACGCCGGCAAAATCATCCTGGTCGGACACTCGGCCGGCGGGTTAACGATTTCGGCGGTTGCCGAGCAGGTTCCTGAGCTGCTCCTCGCGGCCGTATACCTTTCCGGGTTCATGCTGCCCAATGGCATGCCGTTGCTCGCGATGCTCCAGCATGAAAGCATGGCTTCGGCGCTCGGGCGCGGACTGTTCTTGGGCGACCCCGCAGCCATCGGCGCGACCAGGATCAATATTGGATCGACCGACGCCGCCTACCGATCGCGGCTCAAAGCAACGTTTTATGACGACGCGTCGGACGCAGAGTTTGCGCATGCGGCATCGCAACTACATTGTGACGAACCGGTCGCCGGCGCCGTAACTCCATTGGGAATTACGCCCGGAAGATTTGGCGCGGTGCCGCGCCACTACATTCGCTGCACACAAGATTGCGCGATTCCGCTGGCGTGCCAGGATCATATGATTGCGACGGTTGATGATGCCATCGGCGGCAACACAACCATCCGCACATTGGAAAGCAGCCACTCGCCATTTCTGTCACAGCCGGCTGCTCTGTCGAAGATGCTCATCGGAATTTCCGGTTTCTGACAACCGCCGTCGCTCCGCCAGGGCTCGAATACATGAATACAGAAGAATTCGAAAATCGTCTAAAAGCGTTCCGACCACACCTTCACCGCTACTGCGCACGCATGACAGGCTCGGCCGTCGATGGTGAGGATGTGTTGCAGGACACACTGGTCAAGGCGCTGCGCGCGCGAGCTGATGGCAAAGAGGTAGACAACTTCGAAGGTTGGTTGCTTCGCATCGCCCATCATACGAGTCTCGACTTCCTGCGCAGCAAGTCCCGCAACCCGACCGTTCCGCTTACCGCAGACGACGAAGCGGCGTCAATTTCCGACGCTGATACTGTTGCGGTCAGCGTTCAGACATTCCTGCAGCTACCTGAACTTCAGCGCTGCGCGGTGATCCTCAAGGATGTGCTGGGCTATTCGGTGGACGAGATCGCGAGCGTCGCCGAATGTACGTCGGCAGCCGCCAAATCAGCGCTTCAACGCGGGCGCGTAGCGCTGCGGCAACTCGCGCAGGTCCGCGTGGACAGCCGGCTGCCGCTGATGTCCGATGAGGCCCGGAAGAAGATTGCAGCCTATGTTCATCTGTTTCAGGTCGGTGATTTCGATGCGATTCGCGCGATGCTTGCCGACGACGTGAAACTTGAGTTGGTAAACCGGCTCAAGCTCGAAGGACGCGACAAGATTGGCCTCTATTTCTCACGCTACGCGGAAGTGGAGAAATGGCGGTTCGCCTTCGGTGCGATTGAAGGGCAACCGGCGATGCTGGTCTTCGACAGCACCGGCCCGATGGAACGACTTGTGCACTTTGTCCTGATCGACTGGCGGGCAAACCAGATCATCGCGATCCGCGATTTCCTGTTCGCTCCCTATGCGCTCGAAGCCGTAGATTGGGTGCGGTTAGGGTAAACGGTGATGGCCGAGCTCTAGCTCAACCCACGACGCCACCAGTGATTTGCAAGCGAATTTGACCGTCAGCTTTGGAGTAAACGCGAAGGGCAGCCGTTGGCCGATAGCGGACCTTGAACCTTCGGTGTGCGCTGTGATACCGGGAGCTAGCGGCGCGGCGCACCTTCACTGCCGCAGTGGCTGCCGCTGCAAGAAGATCGCAAGTGGGCTTCGTCGAGCACACTCCCCCGATGCCGTCGGGGGAGTGATCGGCAAGAATCAATCCTTCCCCGGCTCGGCGAAGTTCGCGACGGCCTGGCCGCCCTTCGCGCTCGAAATCGAGCAGTTGTAACCGGTGC
>JBDSFA010000203.1:0-23704 GCA_039919785.1 Dokdonella sp.
GGAAGCCGAGATGCTTCTTGTGAGGAGAGCATCGCGGCTGAAGCCGCTCCCACAGACAGTTGCTCCCACACGGCTCATCGGCATTTGTGGGAGCGCCGGAAGACGCGATGCTCTTGTCCGCGCCTTAAGCCGAAGTGCTCTGGAGCAAGCGATGCTTTAGCCATCCCCTTCACGGGGAGGGTTGGGTGGAGATGGTGTTTCCGTGCGTCTCAGCCGCCCACCTTGGCCGTTGCGCTTCGGCGATCATATCTCCCACAGACAGTTGCTCCCACACGGCTCATCGGCATTTGTGGGAGCGCCGGAAGACGCGATGCTCTTGTCCGCGGCTTCAGCCGAAGTGCTCTGGAGGAGGCGACCTAGACAGTTCCCGCCGTCGAGACGCGATTGCGACCAGCCTGCTTGGCCCGGTAGAGCTCCGCATCGGCCGCGCCGAGTAGATCGCCGAGGAGGGTCATGCCGGCCTTCCACACGGCGACACCGATGCTGACTGTCACGTGCTCCGCCGTCAGCGGCTCGCCCATTTCGAGTGCCGCGATCGAGGCGCACAGGCGTTGCGCGTAGATGGTTGCCTGCTCGATATCGTGTTCGGGCAGCACGGCTGCGAACTCTTCGCCACCGATGCGCGCGACGATGAATTCCTCGCGCGTATCCGCACTCATCGCCGCGCCGACGCACTTCAGCACGATGTCACCGACCGGATGTCCGTAGCGGTCGTTGATCGACTTGAAATGATCGAGGTCGATGATCAACAGCGCGAGCGGCCGGTCGTGTTTCGCTGTGCGTGCGAGTTCACGCTCAAGCAGCTCGAGGAAATGGCGGCGGTTGGACAACCCGGTCAGCGGATCGATCGTCGCGAGCTGGTAGATCTCCTCGTGGTAGCGCGCCTCGACCGAGGAGCGCTCCATGAACTTCAGCACGCAGGTCCCGATCGTGACGTGATCACCGTCCTTGAGCTCGGCCTCGATGATCGGCTGATCGTTGAGCAGGGTCTTGTTGGTCGAATCCAGATCCTTGACGCGGTATCCAGTCGGCCCGTGCCACACGCGGGTGTGCTGGCGCGAGATGCTGCGGTCCATGACCTGGAAATCGCACTCGGGCGCGCGCCCGATGATCAGCGGTGCTTCGCCGATGTCGATGCGCTGACCCAGACGCTGCCCTTGCAGCACGACCAGACACGCCGACGTGGACGTATCACGGGCGTCCTGGCTGCGCACGGCGCGCATCGTGCGCCGTTGTGTCGTGGTGGAGTCGCGATCGGATGGGTTCATGCGGCCGGCAGGGGGTGGCGTCGACGATCCGTAGTCTAGCAAGGCCAACACCGGCGGTATCGGAATGCGAGCGGTGGCCAGGCGCGGCACGCCATTTGCGCCATGGCGCACACAACGTTCTGTATATTCGCACGCGCACTCGCAGCTCGATGACGCTGCAGAGTCCGCGCGAATCAGGAGTCCCTTGCAATGCATCAACCCGATCCTCCGGCCGGTTCGCCCGACTCTGACGCGACCGAGGCGCAGATTCCACTCAGGGCTGCGGACGCGGGGAGCCAATTGCAGGCGGGCGCGCAACTGGGCGTCTACGTGATCCGTCGCGTGCTCGGCGAAGGCGGCATGGGACGTGTCTACCTCGCCGAACAGACACGCCCGGTACGTCGCGAGGTCGCACTGAAACTGATCCGCGATCAGGTCGCCAGTCCGCTCGCGCGTGCCTACTTCGACGTCGAGCGTCAGGCGCTTGCTCAAATGCAGCATCCGGCGATCGCGCAGGTGTTCGATGCCGGCACCACCGAACAAGGCCAACCGTATCTGGCGATGGAAGTCGTCGAGGGTCGCCCGATCACGCGTTTCTGCCGGGAAGAAAGACTCAGCTTGAGCCAGCGGCTTGCGCTGTTCGCGCGCGTCTGCAACGGTGTCCAGCACGCGCACCAGAAGGGCGTCATCCACCGCGACCTGAAGCCGGCGAATGTGCTCGTGCGCCTCGTCGACGGCGAGCCGATGCCGAAGATCATCGATTTCGGCATCGCGATCGGCGGCAACGCACCCGCTGACGGCGCGTCCGTGTCGGCCACCGCGACCGATCGCGCGGGAACAGCCATTTACATGAGTCCAGAACAGGCCGGCCTGCAACACCGCGATATCGACACGCGCAGCGACGTCTACTCGCTCGGCGTGATGCTGTGCGAAGTGCTCACGGATGCGGACGCGAGCGCGCTGACCTCGCACGCCCATCGCTCGGCGCGCGCGCCGCATGAAACCCTGCTCACCGCGCTGGTCAGCGACGCCGACATTGGCGAGACCCCATCGAACTCAAGCGCACTGCTGGCCGCCGCGCGCAAGCTGCCCGCGGAACTTCGCGCAGTGCTGCGCAGGGCCCTCGCGACCGATCGCGCCGATCGCTACGACTCGGCGGCCGCGCTTGCCGACGACCTTGAGCGTTTCCGTGAACAGCGACCGCTCAAAGCGATGCCGCAGACGCGCTGGTATCTGGCACGCACCTTCATTGCGCGGCACCGCCTCGGCCTTGCTGCAAGCGCTGTCATTACCGTCTCGCTCATCGTCGGCATTGCACTGGCGCTCGACGGACTGGCGCGCGCGCGAAAGTCCGCCGCGCTCGCCCAGATTGAAGCGGCCAAAGCTGTCCAGGTCGCCGACTTCGCGCGCAGCATCCTGGCCGGCATCGACCCGGACCGCGCGAAGGGCATGGATCGCAGTCTGATGCGCATGGTGCTCGATTCGGCTGCGGAGCGTGCCGGTCGCGAGCTGTCCGCACAGCCGGCCGTGCGCGCGTCGATCGAACGCACGATTGCGGACAGCTACGCCTCACTCGGTGAGCTCGCGCTGGCAGACACGCATTTCACGGCGTCGATCGAAGCGGCGCGCACGGCGAAGCTCAAGCCCACTGAAATCGCGCATACCGCGATGCATGCCGCGCGCAACCTGGACAACCAGAATCACGCTCAGGGCGCGCTGGATATGGCAGTAAAGGCCTTCGCGATGGTTGCCGCCCTTCCCGCCGACGACCGCGACCGTCTTGCCATCGAATCGAGCCTTGCCAGCATCGAGGGCGCGTCCGGTAAACCGGACGCGGGGCGCAACCGCCTGCTGCGCATTCTCGCGCGACAGCGAGCGCTGTTCGGCGACGACAGCGAAGATGCACTCGCCACCATCGAAAGCCTTGCCGCCATCGACATCGACACGGCACAGCTGGATGAAGCGCGAACGCTGGATGAAGAGTTGCTGACGCAACGACGCAAGCGCTACGGCGACGAGCATTCCAGAACGCTGGCGGCGATCAATGATCTGGCCATCATCGCCCTCGAGCAGAAACGCTATGCGGATGCGGAGAAGCTGTTGGCACCGGAGCTTGCGGTGTACGAACGCGTCTTCGGCAAGGAGCACCCGCTGACGCTTCGCCTGATCAGCAATCTCGGCGGCGCGATCCGCCAGCAGAACCGCAACGACGAGGCGCGCCCCTACTACGAGCGCGCACTCGCGCTCGCGCAGAAACTGCACGGACCGGCGAGTCCCGCGACGGTGATCGGCGAGTCGAACTTGTCCTTGTTGCTGCGCGACGCCGGCGATCTGGCCAGTGCCGACGCGCACGCGCGCACCGCGGCGACGAACGCGGATGCGGCGTTCGGCGACAACGCGATGCGCGCGATCATGTATCGCGAATGGGCGACGATCCTGATCCGCGAGCAGCGCTATGCCGAGGCGGAGAAACAACTCGATCGTGCTTGGGCCGTGTTCTCCAGCGCCGAAGGCTTTGGTCCGCAGCACACGCGCAGCCAGGACGTCGTCGACAGCTATATCGAGCTTTACAAGGCGTGGAACAAACCGGCGAATGCAGCCACCTGGCAGGCGAAGAAGATCGCCCCGGCAAGTGTGCCCTGAGGCGCAAGAGCATCGAACACATCGCCAGCCAGTCCTTTACGCGCACCAGGTCCAGACGGCTTCCGTCGGACAAGCGCAGATCACGCTGGCCTTCGATGCCCGCCAGCGAACGCACACGCGAACACAGGACCAACGCACCCTTCTCAACGTCCTTTGTGTGCCTGGCGATGCACGGCATGCGCATCCCTGGCGGATCGTCACGACTCCCCGTGGGAAGGCCGTGTCTTCGATGCACAGAATTGCGTTTTCGGTTCAAAGGCGCTGCGAGTGCTGACCGTTGGGTGTCGCGCGACAGGGTGCCGAAAGTCACGCACAGTTTGCGCCCGCGCCGTGCGGCGACCGCCAAACGCGGACGCGCATCGCACTGGCGAGGACTCAGAACGAACGAACGCGCCTCGGCTTGAGCATCGCCGCCATGCCGATGCCGGCCAGCAACCAGCCACCGAACTGGTCAGCAAGATCGCCGATCAGGAACGGCGTCGAGAAGCTGTACCAGGTCCATTGCGAGACCGAGATCGACAACCACGCAGCGATACCGATCGCGGTCATCGACAACACGCGCCGCCCGAAGCCGCCCGGTAACTGGATCAGAAGCAGCGCGCCGAAGAACGCCGCGAGCACGTTGGAGACGAATTCGCTGATCAGCTGGCGCGGCGACATCGCTTCGGCGCTGTTCGGCTTGTAGATCAGCAGACCGGAGGGCCCGCTCGCGATCTGCTGCTGCCAAGCCTTCTGCTGCTCCGGCGTCGCCTTGCCGCTCATGTCGGTCCACGGGAAGTAGTACATGCCCGGCGCACTGAGATTGCTGCCGAGCGTGGACAGCACCGCTGCCTCGTTCGGGATCGGCTTCATCGCTTCGCGCTCGAACGGCAGCACCATGTGCGCAACCGCGCCCCACACGAACATCAGCAAACCGCCGAGGATCGCAGCCAGAACAATACGCACCATGTCCACTCCCGCCCTTGGGCACTCGGGCCCGCAAGGGCCGCATCATACGCGCGCACGGCCTCTCGGCGCGTGCGCGCTGGCCATGCCTACTTGGACGCAGGGCCCGGCGCTGGCAGTGGGGCTTTCGCGGTCGAGTTGTCCTGGTTCTCCTTGAGCCAGAGCATTGATGCGTGTACACGCTGATAGCCGCTCGGATGATCGTAAAACAGGATTTCCTCGATCGGCCCGGGCTTGATCTTGCGATAGGCGGACAGGCGCATTGCGGACATTGCAAACCCATTCGGCTCGCGCGCTGCATTGAGTCCGAACGCATCGGCTTCGGCTTCCATCTGGCGGATGATCGAATTGACCAATGGCGTGGCGAGGAACACGAACACCGACAGGATCGCGACTGCCAGCGGCAACGCCGCGGGATCGTCGCGCCCGCGTAAGCCCAGGCGACCGCCCCAGCGTGCAAGCAGGCTGTCGAATACGCGATGGACGAACCAGAAACCGAACGCGAGGACGAGCGTCAGATAGACCGCTCCGCGCAGCCCGTGATTGAGCACGTAGTGCCCCATCTCGTGGCCCATGACTGCCTTGATCTCGGGCAAAGACGTCTTGTTGAGCAGGTTGTCGTTGAGTGCGACGCGCGTGGTGCCGGCAAAGCCGGCGACGTTCGCGCTGATCCGCGTTGTCTGCTTCGACGCATCGAACTCGACCACGTTGTCAGTTGGAATCTGGTTCGCGCGCGCCATCGACAGGATCGCCTCGCGCTCGGCACCCTCGCGAAGCGGCTTGTAGTCGTTGAACAAGGGCTCCACGAACACGGGCGAGAGCATCATCACGAACAGCAGCAGCACGAACGTGCCACCGCCCGCCCAAACCCACCAGCGCGCACCGGCACGGCGCACGGCGGCATAAACGAGTGCAATCATGAGCGACCCCATGATCAGGCTGACCAGCAGACCCTTGGCCTGGTCACCGAACCAGCCGCCGAAGTCCTGCGTCGCCAGCCCGTATTGGTGTTCGCGCACGAAATCCTGGTAGATCGAAAACGGCAGCGCGAGCAGGAAGCCGACAAGCAACCACTGCAAGGCGTAGATGATGGTCTGCAACCACGGCCGCCGGCTGATGCGCTCGGCGAAGTCGCGCATCCAGCGCGAGAGCCCGCTGCGCAGCAGAATCACCGCGACCAGCAGGCCGTAAAACAAACCCCACAGCTGCAGCCAGTAGTTGCCTTCAAAGTACGCATCGGACGAGGCACGCTGTTCCGGCGAGAGCAGATTGAGATAGGCCTCGGTTGCGCGATCGACATCGAATCCGGGTCCTGGGCGCGCCGCATCGGGAATCTGCAACCCAGGCGGCAGGTCGCGCACCAACGGGGTGTCTGCATGCGCAAACGAAATTCCAGCCCAGATCAGCAGCACGACGGCGAGCACGCGCAACAGGTGTCTCATGACATTCCTAAGGTGAAGACGGACGCAAGCCCGAACGTCTTGCAGCGTCGGTGATCGCGACAGGCAACGTCAACCGCCAGAAGTCGGGGGCACGCAGTGCGCTACCGCACAGTTCGCCCGCGGCGATCGAGTGATCAGCGACCGTGCTGCCGCGCTGGTTGATATGTGGCGCGAGAGAACCGGAGGAGCGGTCCATCTTCGTATGTCGCCGCTTGTGCCACTCTCCGCAGCAAAGATCTGTGCGGGTTTGGTCCGGATCAGCAGGGTTTGCCCTAGCCGGCATCGGTTCGCGGATATTTTTGGTTTGGTGTCAGTCAAGCGGACGAAACGCAGTGACGATGCGCGATGGCTTCTCGTGTTTGCGTAGATTCGTTGAATTGATCGGGCGCACGATGCTCAAGATGCGACAAAGCCGACCTCGACGATCGGCTTTGTCTTCATGGTCTATCGGCGATTACTTCTTCGAGTGATGCGCACCTTTGGCGCGACCGGCCTTGCTGATGGTGAATCCACCGACACTCACGCCCAATTCAACCCCCTCACCGGTGCCGGCCAGCGCCAGCGAGACAGTGCCCTTGCTCAAGACTTGTGCGGTGCTCGACTTACCGGCGCCCGCACTGGCGTCGCCCTGTGCGTAGGTGCCCAGCACATCGTTGATGTTGTGCACATCCGTGAAGCGACCATTGCCGTTGTCGATGTGCGACTTGCCTACGGTGATGCCGCCACCCTTGGCTTCGATCTTGACTGGCATCGAGCTGCCGTCTTCACAGGTGACCACGCCTTGTCCCTCGGCGTGCTTGTAGATGAGGGACCAGCCGGTCAGTGAAAATTTGAGCTTGCAATCGAGATCGGCAGATGCTGCGCTTGCGCTCATCGGAACGATCGCAGCCATCGACAGCGCCATTGCGGCACCCAGTACGGAAACAGAATATCGCTTCATGGCTCAGACCTTGTGGTTGTTGGAGGTGCGCAGTCTCTGCGCATGAACCTGAACAAGTGGAAAACTCGCCGCGCAGCCGTTAATCCGCAAGAATTTTCAACTCAAACCGACCAGCCCGGATGGGCGTGATGACCATCGCAACAGTTCACGCCAGCGCTCAAGTTTTGTCGCACGCGGAATCGATGCATTTGCCGGACTTGTCGACGGCAGCGCGAGAATGGTTGTCCGCGCCAGCCGCTCAGCTTCGATCCGCGGTGCAATTCGTCGCGCGAATATCTTGCTTGCTTCCTTTCCGTTCAATGCGATCGCACGTATGGACGGGTGCGATTCGAGCAAGGCCGGGATGTCGTTCGGCACGACGCTGCCGGCGCGAATATCGCTATCCAGGCTGCCGTTGCGCTCGCAACACGCGAGGACGTCCCACAGACCAATCCCTGCGTCGTGTAGACGCGCGATGCGGGCAGCGTAGCTTTGCTCTTGCGCCGCGCCATAGAGCGTTCGCATGAATGGCCAGAACAGATTTTGTGGGTGCGCGTAGAACTCGCGCGCAGTCAGCGAACGCACGCCAGGCATGGTGCCGAGTATCAGCACTCGGCAGTCGACTCCGAGCAGCGGCGGGAAACTCGAAACCATTCCTCCTGCACGAGTGCCCTTGCGGGCCTCAGCGTCACCGCACAACACCGTCGAATCTGGGGGTGGATGTCGTGATCCCTGCAAGGCTGGATGGTCCCTTTGGGCAATTCACTTCCTCGGCTGCGTGACCGCAGCCGCGAGCGCGTCACAAGCGGGCGCGAGTACGCAGTCTACTGCGCTCGCATTCGGGATCGAGACCTTGCGCGACCATCGTTCAGTCGCGAACTGTCATGCTTGCTGGTGACGATAGCGCAAACGGATATCCGACTGGCCGACGATGGTCCTCAAGCACCTCTACCACGCACGCGGCAGCGACGGAAAAGACTACGAAATCCACGTCTACGTCGAGCCGGCGAATCACGAGAATGCGCACATTGAGCGACTCGTGAAAATCTGCCTCGCCGATGGCGGCGAGTTGCGCGTGCTCGCCAAACGCCACTACGAAGTCGTGGCTACTGGTGTGAAGCTGGAAGCGCATGCACCTGAAGCAATCTGAGCCGCGGGGGCCCGGTTGCCCTCACAATCCACGCAACCGAGCTTTCAGCGTCCGATAGGCGGCGGCTGCGGCACCTTGCGATGGCTCTATTTTTTTTTCGCCAGCGGCGGGAACTTGTCTGCATTGAAGCCGCCGACCTCGAACACCAGGGTGCGTGACGCCTTGCCCTTCTCGGTAACGTCTATGCTGAGCTTCTGCGCGCCGTGCAGCTTGGCAATGAACGCCTTGTCGTCATTGATGAACAGCGCTGGTTCGCCCGTCGGCGGCAGATACGCCTTGATTTTCTGCGGCTGGTCGTCGAAACGGGCGGCGATGCTGCAGGTGCCGCGGCAGTCGAATCCCTTGCCGCTGCCGAACAGGTAAGCACTCTGCCCCCAGGCGGAATGCCGGCGCAGGATCAAGCGCACACGATCGCCGGTTGTGGCGTCGCTGCTGTAGATCGATGCGGTGTTCTGCTCGCCACCCGATTCCTTGCCGGACTGGTAACTCCACAGACGCTCCAGGCGCCGATGCGTGGTCTGCGCGGCCGCCTGCGCCGAGGTATCGGCCAACGTCCGCTGCACTTCACCGGCAGCGGGGCTGCCCGGATATTTCATCACCACTTCCTGACCGACCGGTGCGGCCAATTCCCAGTTTTTTTGCTCGCGCAGCTGGCGGTAAAGATCGAGCGCCTTGTTAGCCTGTACATTCGCGGGGGGCGCGGGTGCAGCGGCAGGCGCCGACGTGGTCGCGGGTGGTGGCCCTTTCGAACAGGCCGCCAACGCGCCGACGGTGCACAACGCGATCAAGAACGGGTAACGGGTCGCCATCGCCTCTCTCCATAGCGGTTCGAGGCCTATCGTAAACCGCGCAGATCACTCCCGCACCCGCTCCATCGCGAGCGCATCAGAAATGACGACAAGGATCTCGCCCCGCATTCCGGTCGTAGGTCGAGACCTGCTCGTCGTGCTCGTGCCCTGCTCGGCCCAGACCACTGGCAGCCTGGCGCCTGCAGGCTTCCGAGCGCGTCATCGGCACCGCGGAGACGGCAACCGTATCCGCACCCTGTTTCTTGCTGTTGCCACGTCCCTGCGCGGATCCGCTTGGCTTGATCGATTTCGGACAACCCGAGTGCCGATAGAACACGTCGCCATTGCTGGCTCGGCATTCGTAGGCGACGACTTCACGCGCGCCTGCGCCGGCATGGCGCGAGGTGGTGCGCGCGGCTCCTCGGCGCGACGGCGCGTGCGCATGTGCCGAAACGGCGTGTTCGGTCGACGTCGGCCTTGCGGGTGCCTTGGCGATTTCGATCTGCGTTTCCGTCTGCGTGTTCGCGCACGCGTGATCCTGGTAGGCAATGTGGCCATGCGTATCGCGGCACTTGTACACGGATTCCGCTGCTGCACCATGCGCGAAACTCAACAGCAGCAAGAGTGCCCATACTGCATATGTTCCGCTCGCTGCGCCCTGTCGTCCCATCCTCGCGTTCATCGTCTACCTCTGCGTATTCGAGACAGACATCGTCGGCGCACCCGCGCTGCGCGACGATCCGGAACTGGCGCGACGTCTTGTAGGAATTCGGCGCGGAGTGCTTGCTGCCCCTCCGAAGAAGGAATCAACACGCACTCGCGTCACTCGTCGATCCAACAACGACAGCGGAATCGCCGACCAGCACCGCGCCGGTAGTAGGATCACGAATCCAGCCCCTGCACACGCTGCGCCATGCGCAAGATCATCCACATCGACATGGATGCGTTCTACGCATCGGTGGAACAGCGCGACGATCCGTCGTTGCGCGGGCGGCCGGTCGTGGTGGCGTGGCGTGGCGCACGTTCGGTGGTCTGTGCCGCGAGCTACGAGGCGCGTGTGTTCGGCGTGCGCTCGGCGATGCCCGCCGTTCGCGCCGAGCGGCTGTGCCCCGACGCTGTTTTCGTGCCGCCCGATTTCGTGCGCTACAAGGCCGTGTCGCGACACGTGCGCGAGATCATGCTGCGCCAGACCGCCCTGGTTGAACCCCTGTCGCTCGACGAGGCTTATCTCGATGTGAGCGAGACCAGATCCAACCTTCCATCGGCGACGGCGATCGCGCAACTCATCCGTGCGCAGATTCGTGAGGAAACCGGTTTGACCGCATCCGCCGGCGTCGCGCCGGCGAAGTTCCTCGCCAAGATCGCCTCGGACTGGCGCAAGCCGGACGGTTTGTTCGTGATTCGCCCGCACGAAGTGGAGGCCTTCCTGACACCGTTGCCAGTGGCGCGCATCCATGGCGTCGGCAAAGTCATGGACGGCAAACTCACCGCACTCGGGATTCGCACGGTGGGCGAGCTGCGCGCATTCGATGCGCAGGCTCTGGAAGCGAGATTCGGCCGCTACGGTCGGCGCCTGTCCGAACTGGCGCATGGCATCGACCACAGCGAAGTGAAACCGGATCGGCCGACGCAGTCGATTTCCGCCGAGGACACCTTTGCCGACGATCGTCCGCTCACGCAGATCGAACCGACGATCCGCGAGCTCGCAGCAAAGGTATGGGCGGCCGCGAGCAAAGACGAGCGAATCGGTCGCACGGTCGTGCTGAAACTCAAGACGCGCGAGTTCCGCATCCTGACCCGCAGCTACACCCCGGTGACGCCGCCGCGCGACGCCGTCGCGTTGACATCGATTGCCCTAGGTTTGCGCGAACAGGTGAATCTGCCTTCGACCATCCTGTACCGCCTGGTCGGCGTGGGCCTCGCCAATTTCATGCAGCCCGATGAGGCGCCGACACAGTCGAATTTGTTCGAGATCGACATGGCGTGAGCGCGCGCGTCGCCACCCGCGAACGCGCCTGAGTGGATCCGCTCCGCAAGGGCACGGCTCTCGCTTGCGACTGCATGCATCCGGCTAAAGCGCGAACGCGAGACCACGGAAATGCTTTGCACGTCGAGAAAATGGCCCATCCCTGGGCCGCCTATGGATCCTGCTCGCGAGCGGTCGAGAGCAAAATCCCTAGATCCTGCGTGAGTAGATGTAACCGGGCTGCACGAACATCGAAAGCTGTCGATTCTTACAGGCTGCGTGGATCGGCCCGAGCGACTACCGTCAACGGTGGCAGCAAGAGTGTCAGAGTTCGGCACTCCTCTCAGTTCGTTTCGATGCAGGGTGTTGCAGGTTGCAATGCTCCCGGATTCGGTGACAGCGGCACCGCATCAACCTTCGAGCCGCGCAGGGTCAGAATCACCCCGCCGACCGCGAGCAAACCACCGGCGATGGCCAATGCACTCAGGGTCTGACCGAGCCAGAACCACGCAATTGCGCTTGCGAACAGCGGCTGCACATACAAGAAGCTGGTCACTGCCGATGCCGGCGCACGCGACAGCGCCCAGTTCCACCACAGATAGCCAAGGATCGTCGGCGCAATGCCGAGATAGGCGGCTGACGCCAGCTGCGATATCGGAACCTGCACAAGCCTGGCTGGCAGATCAAGACCAAACGGCAACAGACCCAAGGTGCCGGCAAAGATGCTCAAGGTCGTGAAACCGAGCGGAGTCGTACGCGCAAGCAAGGGCTTCTGCCAGACGAAATAGATGCTGCTCGCGAGCACCGACACGAGCACCAGCAGGGCCATTGGCTCGAAGTGCAACGCGCGGCCGCTGCCGAGCATGACCACTACGACACCGACGAACGCAATCGCAAGTCCCACGCCCATGCTCGACGTCAGTCGTTCACCGAGGCGCATCGCTGCCAGTATTGAGGTCACACCCGGCACGAGAGCGATGATGACGGCGGCCGCACCAGCCGGGATGCGCGTCATCGCGAACCCCAGCGTCAATTGATAAATCGTCATGCCGAGCAAGCCAAGCACGGCAATAGCTGACCAATCGCTGCGAGGTGGCAAGCGGATCGCACCGAACGCAACCGGTACTGCGAGAACGAGCGACGCGATGCCAAAGCGCAGCAGGGATAGTTCCGCCGGGGTGAATGCCTGCAGTCCGTAGGCAATCGCCGCGAACGACGACGACCAGAGCACGACCGTCGCACCTGCCGCCACCAGCGGCAGGCCGATCGCGAGGCTTCGAGTACCGACTTTCATGTCGGCGTTACCACGCGAAGTAGGAACGCGCGCGCACCGGTACGACCGGCACGCACGCTGTGGCCGACTTGCCCGCAGGTTGCGTGTTCGCGCCGACGTTTTCCTTCACCAACGGCGCGCGTTCGAGCGTCGTTTCGGCGACGGTCGGGCCTACCGGATAACCATGCAGGCCCAGCAGCCCATTGGCTATGCTGTTCAATTCCTTCAACATGACAAGTACTCCTCTGCTTGCGGTTGTGTTGCTGTAGCGAGACGATAGGCCGCTTCAGGACCGCGCAGTAGCGATATCTTTGATAGTCTGACTTGAGAAATATTAAACATGGAACGCCCTCCTCTGAATGCGCTGCAGGTCTTCGTGACTGCCGCACGCGCACAAAACATGACCCGCGCGGCAGAACGCCTGCACCTGACCGTGAGTGCGCTCAGCCATCAGGTGCGACTGCTCGAACAACGCGTCGGCTGCAGCCTTTTCCTGCGCGGGCCGCGCGGTCTCAAACTCACGGCGGAAGGCGCGCGTTTGCTGGAGCATGTCGGCCCGCACCTGGATGCGATCGAAATCGCTTTGCGTCCGCTGTGCGCGCGACGCGACACCGGCCTCAACCTCAGCGCGCTGCCGTCGATGGCGTCGAGCTGGCTGATGCCGCGCCTGCCGCGTTTCGTGGCGCTGCGTCCGGATCTCGAGTTCAGCCTTGACTCGTCAATCGAGCGCGTCGACTTCGCGGACGGCCGCTTTGATGGCGCGCTGCGCTACGGCCCCGGGCAATGGGAAGGTCTCAATGCGGAGCTCCTGTTCGAGGAATGGCTGACGCCGGTGGCAAGTCCCAGCCTGCTCTTCGGCCGCAAGAAGCCACGGCTCGACCAACTGGGCGAGTTGCCCTTGCTGTGTCCGGACGACCCCTGGTCGCGCTGGTTCGAGCTGCATGGCGGCAATGCGCCCGCCCGCTTCGCGGCGAATTTCAGCGACTCGGAAACCTTGCAGCGCGCCACGCTCGAAGGCATGGGCGTTTCGCTTGGCCGCGCAACGATGGCGCGCGCCTTGATCGAAAGCGGGCGCCTGGTCGCGTTGTTCGCCGAACGAATGAGAGCGCGTTACGCGCACTACCTCGTCTACCCGGATCGCTCGCGCGAGCACTCGGGCTTCATGGCCTTCAAGCATTGGTTGATGGAGGAAGCCGCTGCGTTTCGTGACAACGAGGAAGCCGCACAGCCGCGCGTAGTCGCGACGAGCGGCAGCGAAGCATCAGCGCGCGCTCGTCCGCGAAGGTCCGTTGCCTGAGCACGCATGCGTTACCGGCGCGGTGCCGCCAAATCCGGACCCGCTTTCCGGCATTCGATCTTACGCACGCTCGATGCGTGCCGCGTAGCAGCCCGGCTTCGCAAAATGAACCTGCAGGTAGCGTGTGCGTGCGTTGCCGAAAAAGCGCTCGACCAGACCTTCGAGTTGCGATCCTTCGACGAGATCCGCTTCCGTGATCATCCCGGCCTCGTCAAAGCCGCGCACCGACAAGGTACGCCTGCGCAATTGCTCGGGCACTTCGTCGATCGCGTCGTATCTCGTTTCGCCTTCGCGCACGTAGATCGCGTGGCGGGAGCGATACGGCGAATTCGTTGGCTGATGCAGGTAGTTGACGAGAATCAAGCTGTCGCCGGGCTCGGCGTCGGTGAGGCTGACCCGACAGGGATAGCGACCTGCTGCGACTTCGCGCACGGCGCCATGCGCGGCGAGTTCGGCGTCGGGCAATGCAAACAGGTGCGTGAACGGTTCGGCAGGCAGGCCGGAAATGCGAAATGCCATGGGCTGATGTCCTTGCGATGACGGGATCTCAGCATCGCCGTCCGCGCGCTCGCGTACTATCCGATTCTTGTGCTGCCGGGGCCGGCAGCCGCACCAAATGCGGGAGCAACGCGTGGCCATTGTCGTCCACCATCTCAACAATTCGCGCTCGCAACGCGTGCTCTGGCTCCTCGAAGAACTCGGCCTGCCCTACGAGATCGTGCGCTACCAGCGCGATGCGCAGACGATGCTCGCACCCGAATCGCTGCGCCGCGTGCATCCACTCGGCAAGTCGCCGGTGCTCACGGACAACGAGCGCGTGCTGGCGGAGTCCGGCGCGATTGTCGAGTACCTCGTCGATCGCTACGGCAACGGTCGCCTCGCACCTGCGCGCGATACAGCGAAGCGCCTGCGTTACACCTACTGGCTGCATTACGCGGAGGGATCGGCGATGACGCCGTTGCTGCTCAGGCTCGTTTTCGCGAAAGTCGCGAGCGCGAAAATGCCGTTCTTCGTCAAGCCCATCGCGAAAGGGATTGTCGACAACGTCAACCGCCGCTTCATCCAACCGCAACTGAAACTGCATTTTGACTATCTCGAAAACGAGCTCGCGAAGAATTCCTGGTTCGTCGCCGACGAATTCAGCGCTGCGGATATCCAGCTGAGTTTTCCGATCGAGGCCGCGGCGGCGGGTGGCGTCCTCGGCACGCAGCGACCGCGGCTTTCGGACTGGCTTGCACGCATTCATGCACGGCAGGCCTATCAGCGCGCGCTCGAGCGCGGCGGCCCCTACGACTACACGGTCGACTGATCGGGAACTCCCGTGGGAGGTGCGATCACCACAACAGCTGAGGTGTGTGGAAACACCATCCCCACCCAACCCTCTCCTTGAAGGGGACGGCTTTCATGCATCGTGGCTGAAGCCGCCCCCACAGACAGGTGCTCCCACAAACCGTTGCCAGACCAATGCACGGTCAGGCGGCGGACGCGCGCAAACGCGTCGCCGTGCGCTCCATCCACCACAGCGTGCCAACGATGCTGAGCCAGGCGAGGAAGAAGGGCCAACGCGGCATCGGTTTCGCGCGAACGGAGATCGTCGAAGGCGGCCCCGATGCACCCAGCAACGCACGCGTCGCGCGTGCATCGGCTGCGCGCAGGAGTGACGGCGCGTCCCGCTCGGCGCGCACGTGGAAAGGCCAACGTCCGCCGACGGAAGCGAGTGCATGCCAACCCGCTTGCGTGGGCCAGTAGCCGGCGCAGGCGGGCGACGAAGCATCGATGAGCAGGCCGACACGCTCACCCTGCTCGTTCTCGACGAAATCGTCCGGTTTGATGCCGCACACGATGGCGCGCTCGCCAACGCGCGCATCCAGCGGTGTCAGCGGCTGTGACGTTCCGCGTGCACGTGCGATGGTTGCCAGCGCACCACTCCACAACGTTGCAAACTGCGCGCGCTCGCCACCGAGCGCCAGTCGCCAACTGTCCGCGAGCCACCATAGCGCGACGCGACCTTGACCTTGCGCGCGCCAGAGTGCGAGCGGCGCACCGTCGTCGGCACGCAGCAATGACGCCGCATCCGGCGCATCGATGTCGAGCGCACGCCGCGTGAAACGGGTTGCGTCGTCGCCAAGGCCCAGTGCATGTGTGAGTGCGACGGTTTGCTCTGCATCGCTCGGACGCAGCGCAAAACCCATGGCAGCCCAGTCCGCAGCGACGGGCGCGGAAACCGGACCGGTAACGCGCAACAGCAAACCCAATCCGTCGCGCACTGCGGCCTTTAATGCCGCTTTTCCGCTGGCATCGAGCGCGGCCCACGCGCGCTCGTCGATCATCGCAATATCCGTCTTGCGTAGCGCATCGGCGTCGAGCCTCGCTTCGCCTTCGGTCAGCGCAACACCATCGGTCAGCAGAACGCGGCTATCGATGGCGATGCCCGCATCGGCCGCCCAGCGACGCAGATACTTGAGCTCGGGGTCGGGCGCACCCGCCAGCAACAGCATCGTCATCGGTTCCGCTTTGCGCGCGACCAAGGGCACGGCGACGTCGTCCACGCGCGCGCCATCACGATCAAGTACGCGCACTGCGAAGAGCGCGCTACCGGCGCCTTTCGCCTGCGCCTGCAGCAGGAAATGGCCCGCATCGTCCAACGCATATGTCGCTACGACCTTGTCAGCGGGATCACGCAGTTCGATACGTCCGTTCGGCACACTTTCGACGCGACCGCGCAGCCACCACAGACTGCCCGCGCGAACGTCGGGCTGCGTCTCGAGTTCGACCACGCCGCGCGGCAGCGGTGCCGCGTCGAAATCCGCGACCAGTCCGCGCGCCGCATCGCGATCGCGCGCCGGCAGGCCACCGCCGACGATGTGCAGATGGCGACTATCCGGATGTCGGCGCAACGCGGTGCCGAGGTCGGGCGCAGACTCGATACCACGCTGATCCGTACTGCCAGGCAACGCAATCGTCATCGCGCTTGCGTGCAGCGCAGCCAGCTGGGCCGCCGTGATACCGGGCGTCAGCACGACGAGCTCACCTGCCGCGAAGTCTTCGTGCGTCGATGGCGGCAGCAGGCACAGATAGAGCAGCACAGCAACCACGATCTGCAATGCCATTCTCGCTGCGCGATACGCATGCGCTCCGTGCAGGGTGCGCGCAATGCCCAGCGCGAGCGCCAGGCCAAGCAGCGTTGTGATGATCCACGTGGCGTTCACTGCGACACCCGCATGGACGCATGACTGTCACTCCCATCGACGCGCGCTCGCTCGGCATTGATCGCTTCGAGATAGCCGCGCCCGACGTCGTCTGGTGCTGTGCGCGATTCAGTCCCCGCCGCCGGTGTAGGCAGCAGGGACCACAGCAGAGCCCGCAGGTCCTTGCGGCAATTGGCGCATGCCGGTTCACGCCGCGAGCGATCGATCGCGGCGAGCACGCCGAGTGCATCCGGTAAGCCAGCCTGATGCGCCGTGACCCAGGTCTCGGCGGCGCTCCATTCAGGCGTGCCGCGCTCGGCAAGTGCACGCCAGAGATCGGTGAGGGTCGCGTCAGTTGCAGTTGCTGCGGCAAGCGTGCCGACGCGGTCGCTCATGTCCTTGCGTTCGCCGGTCAATCGACGCGCCTCATCGGGCGTGGGTAGTTCCAGTCCGACGCGCGCCAGATAGATGCGCGTGGACTGCTGCACCTGCTTGATGAATTCGAGTGCACGATGTTCGTACGGCAACGCCTCATCGGGATGGCCCTGGCGCAGATGCAGCTCGGCCTGCCACATCTCGTTGAGCGCAGACTTCAGCGTCGCCTTCGTGTCCGGATCGAGCAGGGTCGCGGCCTCGGCGATGTCGTGCACATGGCCATACTCGGCGATGGTGTCGCCTTCCTGCCCGAACTTGGTCGCCGCCGCCGCATGTCCTGGGTTCTCATGCGCTTCGTGCACGCCCGCGAGCGCACCGGCTTGTGAGTCCCCGCCATCACGTGGCACGGTGTCCGGCGCGTGCTCGGCCTGGCCTTCAGATTCTTCGCCGAGAAACTGGCCATAGCGCAGGCGCAGGATTTTCTGGTCGACACCGATCCGGTCCGAACGCGCCATGTAGTGTGCGTCGTCGAGATTCGGTTTGTCGGCGAGCAGCGCTTCGCTGTCGATGATGATCTGGCGCTGGCTGCGGAAATACGCAGGCATCGTTTTCTGCACGACGCCTTCGAGACCGGCGCTGTCGGTCGACGCGTCGGCCGGCCAGCGCAGGATGAAACTGGCGCTGCGAGTCGTGTTCGGCTTTGGCTCACGATTGTCCGTAACGGCTAGGCGGACGATGACGTCGTCGCCCTTGGTGATCCCCAGAGCCGCGAGGTCCAGCACATGTCGATAGCGCTGGTGAGGCATGGTGTGCGCGGCATTGAACGCTTCCCCCACTAGCGCGATCGTCTGTTCCTTGAATGCAATGTTCTCGCCGGTGCCCTGTGCAAGTGTGAGTGTGAGGTCGGCATGCGCGAGACCGAAGTCATCACTCGCCTCGAACGCCAGTTCCCAGGTCGTCTGCTGCGCATCGAGCAGGGTCAGCGATTTTTCCGGCTGGATCACGCGTACGTCGGGCGGCAAATCGGCGACGGCGTCAAGTCGGTGCAGCCGATCGTCAACGAGTGGCGGCGCGCCTTGGAGCACGATGCGATACAGCGTCGATGCGGCGAGGATGCGTTCGGCTTGCCAGTCATCGCCGCTGCGCACGAGGGCGAGATGACTTCCGTCATGGAACTGGAGATTCGCCGCCGTTGGCTGCGGGTCGAAACGCAGCCGCCATGCAACGCGCGAACCTTCGGGCGCTTTTGCGTCCAGTGCTGACTCGCTGCGTGCGGGCAACCGTGTGTAGGCCGGCGCCGTGATATCCAGTTCGGCCTTCGTGA
Source organism: Dokdonella sp. (assembly GCA_039919785.1). Lineage (GTDB taxonomy): Bacteria > Pseudomonadota > Gammaproteobacteria > Xanthomonadales > Rhodanobacteraceae > Dokdonella_A. Next base: position 18,558 of record JBDSFA010000203.1, read on the forward strand.
TCGCAGTCGTGGTCTGGATTGCAGAATTGGCGACCGTGTTGGAACGATGCAACCCCGCTTCCCGCGCGGGCCATACTGCCGCAACAACGAGCAACGCAAGTGCAGAACCCATGCTCGCGAGCTGCATTCGTCGCGGCCACGACGGACGCACGTCGGCGTCGAGGTCGATGAGGCGAGTGCGCAATCGCCCCTGCTGCAGGCGTTCGAGTGACGACAACCGATCGTCGTCGGCAAACAACAAGGCCGCACTGTCCTCCATCGCCTGCGCAGATGCATCGAGGCGATGCGCGATCCAGCGCGCGTCGATTCGATGCCACGCGCGCCATGCAACGGCAGCAGAAGTCGCAATCGCGATGCCTGCGAGCAGCGTAGCCAGCATCGCGCCACCGATGCGCGCGCCGAGCACCACCAGCGCACACGCGATCGGTGCGGCCAGCGCAAACACGATCGCGACGCGGCGACGCGCGGCCTGGCGCCGCCACAGTTCAATGCGCTCTTCGACGCTCACTCGACGACCTCGGCACGCGTACGCGTCGCGAGCAGACGTTCAAGCAGGAACAGGCCCGCGATCAGCACGGCGAGCCACGAATCCAGCGGACGTGCGCTGCCCGACGCGAGCATGGCGGCGCTGGCAGCAGTGACCTCCTGCAGTGGCCGCATCGCCTCGGCGATGGCGCGTGTCGGTGCGGGCGGCGCTTCGCGCATCAGCGCGAGTAGCCGCTCCGGAAAATCCGCGTCGAGCATGATCGGCAATGCTTGCGGTATCAGCGTACCGTGTAGCGCGACAATGCGACCGCGACCCGATGCGTAGCGTTGCGCCAGTGCGTGGCCGCTGGCATCGCGCCACACCACGTCGCCGCGTGGCTCAGGGCGATCGGCCAACACCGCGGTGCCGCCTTGCTCGATCCAGCTCGCTATCGCTACCGGCAAATCCGCGCCCAGCCAGATCAGCCAGTGTTCGTCATCATGGATGGCGATCGACAACGGTTGTGCGTCGAGGAGATAGCGACCCGGCTCGCGCGCATTCCACGCAGCGATGGCCGCGCGTAGGTAGCGCAAGGAAGCTTCGCCCGCCGGGGCGGAGCGAACCGCCAAACGGATCGGCGCGTTCGAAACGCTCGACGCACTCGATGCCATGCCACCTGGCAACACGCGCCAATCTACCGTGCGACCCAGGTGGGGGCGTTCGCCATCGAGGCCGGCCAGTTCACTCGGCACCACCACGGTCAAGCCACTCGCTGCGGGGAGGTCCGCATCGAGTTCACGCAGCAAGCTGGCGAGCGGTGCGGTGCCAGCGGGCGGCGCCACGTCCAAGGAGGGAAAGCCGGGCGCGAGCCAACGCCAATCCGCGGCAGCATTCCCGACCGCCGCAACCGCAGCTGTGCGATCAACACCCGCGGCGACGACGACGCGCGCGCGCGCCGGAGCCGATGGTTCGGTCATCACCGGGCGCGCGAGCAGCAAGGCCAGCAACGCGAGCAGCAACAGGCGCAGCAGCAGCAACCAGGGGCGCTCGAAACGCAGACGTCGGCGCGCAGTCACGCGCTCGGAGATCCAGCGTAGCGCGGCGAAATCGGTCGTCGTCAGTTCCAGCCGACGGATAAGGTGGATCAGTAGCGGGAGCGCCATTGCCGCGAGCGCGGCGAGCCTGAGCGGTGCAAGCAGGCTCAAGTTCATGCGCTTTGCTGCCGCTTACCGAATAGTCGCTGCAATGGCGCATCCAGCGGTTCGTCGAGCACGTGCACGGTGTTGCGCACGCCGCTCGCGGTGAGATGGCTGGCCAGCTGCGCGCGTGCGACACCGAATCGCTGCAGATAGACCTTGCGCACAGCCGCTGCATCGACGCGGCGTTCGTTGGTGGATTCCGGATCGCGAAAACGATGGCCGCCGGTAAATGGGAAGTCGCGTTCCTCGGCACTCAGCAATTGCACGGCGATCACTTCGCGCCGCGCGGCGGCAAGCCGCGTGGCAAGATTGGTCACCGCGTCATCGAAAAAATCGGACAGGAACACGACCAGCGACGATGGACGAATACGCTCCCACAAGGGTCGCAACAAGGTCGCGTCCGGCCAGTGCCCGGCCGCGGAGAGACGCACGAATTCGAGCAGGCATCGATCACGCTGACGTGGGCCGCCCGAGACGGGAATCAGCAACGGCGCAGTTCCGCCGAGCGCGATGACGCCGAAGCGATCAGCCTGGCGCAACGCGAGTTCGATCACGCACGCAGCGAGTCCCTTGGCGGCATCGAGCTTGCTGAAACCCGGAAGCGCCGCATCGAACTGCTTCATCGAAGCGGTCGTATCGATGATCAACCAGACCGTCAACGGACTGTCGCGTTCTGCTTCGCGAACGAAGTAGCGATCCGATCGCGCATAGAGCTTCCAATCGATGCGTCGGGGTTCGTCGCCGGGTTCGTACGCGCGATATTGCGCGAACTCGAGTCCAGCGCCGCGACTGCGACTGATGTGCTGGCCAAGGCCGTCGCCACCTGCGCCGGATCGCGCGACCAGACGCAGGTCGCGCAGGCGTGCACGCACATTCGGCGCGACGAGATTGATCGCGTTCACGCAGGTGACTGGCTCTCGGCGCGGACAGCGGGATGAGCGCCACCGCTCGTTGCACCCTTCATCGAATCGCCTCCAGGATAGTGATCAGGCGGGAAACGGCATGCGACGCAGCAGCGCGGCAATCACGTCATCACTGCTGCGCTGATCGGCCTCGGCCGCGAACGAGAGCAACAGACGATGGCGCATGACCGGCGCGGCGAGCGCCTTGACGTCGTCACGGGTCGCAGCGAAACGTCCGTGGATCAGCGCGCGCGCTTTGGCCGCCAGCACCAGCGACTGGCCCGCACGCGGACCGGCGCCCCAGCGCACCCAGTCGCGCACCTCGGGCAGATCGCTGGTCTGTGGTCGCGTCGCACGCACGAGCCGTGTGATCCAGGTGAGCAGATCGTCACCCACGTGCACGTCGCGCGTGAGTTTCTGCAACGCGATGATTTCGTCGCCACTCATCACAGACTGGATTTGCGCACTGTCACTACCGGTGGTCTGCGCAAGAATCGCGCGCTCCTCTGCTTCATCCGGGTAGTCGACGCGTATGTGCAGCAGGAAACGATCGAGCTGCGCCTCGGGCAAGGGATACGTGCCGGCCTGTTCCAACGGGTTTTGCGTCGCCAGCACAAAAAACGGTTGCGGCAGGATGTGGGTGGTGCCGGCGTAGCTGATGGTGCGTTCCTGCATCGCCTCCAGCAGGGCCGATTGGGTCTTCGGTGGCGTGCGGTTGAGCTCATCGGCGAGCAGCAGATTGGTGAATACCGGACCCTTCTGGAACTTGAAATAGCGCTTGCCGGTGCCGTGATCCTCTTCGAGAATTTCGGTGCCGATGATGTCGCTCGGCATCAGGTCGGGCGTGAACTGGATGCGGCGGAAATCGAGGGCGAGTGCCTGCCCAAGCGAACGCACGAGCAAGGTCTTGCCGAGTCCGGGAACGCCTTCAAGCAGGCAGTGGCCACCTGCGAGCAAACCGATCAGCAACTGCTCGACGACATCGCGCTGGCCGACGATGACCTGCGCGATCGCGTCGCGCAGCGCGGAGAGCTTGCTGAGTTGGCGTGCAACGGACGTTTCATCGATAGCGATGTTCACGGATTTCCTTTATGCACCGGATAAAACGCATCCAGATAATTTTTCCCGTCATCCCGGCGAAGGCCGGGATCCAGCTCCTTGTGTCGTTAAGGAAAAACTGAATTCCGGCCTTCGCCGGAATGACGAAACGTTGAGACTAGACGGTCAACGCATAGATAACGACATTGACCGCAAATTTCGTGTTGTCATCGGCGAGCCAGCGCTTGTTGCGCCAGTCGTAGTCCCACTCGCAGCCGTAATCCTTGTTGCTGTAGAGCACGCCGAGGCGTCCGTCGATCTCGATGCCCTTGAGGTATTCGTGCACGAGGTCGTCGCCCCAGCCGTTGAGTTCGAAGTTCGTGTTGGGCGGCCCGTCGAACGCGAAGAAACTCTCGAACACCGGATGCTTCTTCGGCAGCTTCTTCAATGCGTCGTCGCCGAATATAGCCGCCATCTCGCGCTCGAACGATTTCGCGAAGAGGCCGTCGATGTCGTGGTTGCAGTCATCGACGAGGACGAAGCCGCCATTGCGCACGTAGCGCTCGAAATTGCGTCGCTCGTCCGGATTGAATTCAACCAGCTTGTGTCCTGCCAGGTAACAGAACGGCTGGGTCAACATGCGCGCATCGGCGAGCGGCAGCACGCGCTCCTTCGTATCGACGCGCAACGTGGTGTACTGAATCAACGCATCGAGCAGGTTCGACGGCATGCGCTGGTCGACATCCCAGTCGCCCGACTCGTACATCAGGCGTGTGAACCAGAAGTCGTACGCCGCTTCTTCTGCGCAGGCGTGCCTCGCCAGCGGCGCGAGCGCAACGCCGGCGCAGATCAGACGAAGGAATTCGGCGCGGGTCATGATGAAGCCGGGATTAGAGATTCGAGATTGGGGATTGGAGATTCGAGATTGGGGATTCGGCAGAGCGAACGCATGCGCATTTGCGGGCCACCGCTTTTCCGAATCCCGAATGCCCATTACCGAATCCCGGCTATACAGCGTCCGACAGCGACGAGAACGTGAAGTCGCGGATCTTCATCGGCGGAATCATCATCACGAATGGCGATTCGTCGTCGCCGACGCGCACCGGTTTGCCGATCTCCTCGATGTTGTTGAGCATGATCGCCGGCGATTCGTTGAAGCGGAAATTCTTGATGGGATACTTGATCTCGCCGTTCTCGATGTAGAACGTGCCGTCACGCGTGAGGCCGGTCAGCAGCACCGTTTGCGGATCGACGAGACGGATGTACCAGGTGCGCGTGACGAGCACGCCTTTCTTGGTGCCCTTGACCAGATCCATGGTCGACTTGTCGCCACCGACCATGATCAGGTTGCCCGGCTGGCCGATCGCCTTCTTGCCTTGTTTCTGCGCCCAGTACCGCGAGTACTGCAGGAAGTCGACCTTGCCTTTGGTGATGATCGGCATGCGCTCGCGTGCGAGGCCGTCGTTGTCCCACGGCAATACGGCGGCTTCGGCGTCCCACGGGTCCGCGTAGAGCGTCACGCGATCGTCGAATAATTTCTCG
>JBDSFA010000227.1:0-4563 GCA_039919785.1 Dokdonella sp.
GTCCTGGTCCAGTTGTCCGCATCGATCCTGGTGTGGATGGCGACCCTTCCCTACGACTTCTACCTCGACCCGTTCGACTGGGCGATGCTGGTGCTGCTGTTCCCGGCGCAGCTCGCGATCATCCTGATCCTGCTCATCAATGGTTTCGAGTTCACCGAAGTGCTGTGGCGCCCTCACTGGCTGCGCGAGTTCAAGTTGCTGACGCCGGCACAAGGCGATCCGCAACCGTTCGTGTCGATCCATCTGGCCTGCTACAACGAGCCGCCGGAGATGGTGATGCTCACGCTCGATTCGCTCGCAGCACTCGATTACGAGAACTACGAAGTGATCGTGCTCGACAACAACACCAAGGACCCGGACGTCTGGAAGCCGGTCGAGGCGTATTGCACGAGGCTCGGCGAGAAGTTCCGCTTCTATCACCTCGAACCGTGGCCGGGTTTCAAGGCCGGCGCCCTGAACTTCGGTCTCAAGGAAACCGATCCGCGCGCCGAAGTCGTCGCCGTCGTGGATGCCGACTACGAAGTGCGCAGCGACTGGCTGCGCGCACTGACCGGTTATTTCGTCGACCCCAAGGTCGCCGTGGTGCAGTGCCCGCAGGCGCATCGCGACTGGGAACACAACGCGTTCCGGCGCATGACGAATTGGGAATACGACGGCTTCTTCCGCATCGGCATGCACCATCGCAACGAGCGCAACGCGATCATCCAGCACGGCACGATGACGATGGTGCGCAAGGAAACGCTGGAAAATACAGGCGCCTGGTCTGAGTGGACGATCTGCGAAGACGCCGAACTTGGCCTGCGCCTGATGAAGGCCGGCTACGAACTTGTCTACGTCGACGAGCTGATGGGCAAGGGCCTGACCCCGGCCGACTTCAAGGCGTACAAATCGCAACGCTATCGCTGGGCGTTCGGCGCGATGCAGATCATGAAGGCGCGACTGGGCTGGATGGTTTCGCGAACATCGACGTTGACCCGCGGCCAGCGCTTCCACTTCCTCACCGGCTGGTTCTCGTGGTTCGGCGACGCGCTGCATCTCGTGTTCACACTGATGGCAATGCTGTGGACACTCGGCATGGTGCTCGCACCGAAGTACTTCACGTTGCCGATGTACCTGTTCCTGGTGCCGCTGATCGGCTTCTTCATATTCAAGGCCGCGTTCGGCATCATTCTCTACCGCGTGCGCGTGCCATGCTCGTGGAAGGATACGATCGCCGCATCGGTTGCGAGCATGGGGCTGTCGCACGCGATCGCGCGCGGCATCTTTGAAGGGCTGTCACGCAAGAAAGCGCAATTCATCCGTACCGCGAAAAGTCGCCGCATCGGCGCCAAGCCGAACCCATTCACCGCCGTCAGCGAGGAATTGCTCCTCTTCCTCGCCCTCGTCGCCTGCGTCGTCGGCATGATCAACTCCAGCGGCATCAACTACGTCGAAGGACGGTTGTGGATCACGATCCTCGCCGCGCAGGCGATTCCTTACGCATCGGCGTTGATCGGCGCATGGATTGCGCATCGGTCGGGGGATGCGGTGGGGTAGGTAGGAGACAGGAATACATCGCGCTTCGCAACCGAATAGTAGTTGGGTGCCACCTGAAAAACTTTGGGGCATTGTTGGCTTACACCGCGACTCTCTGGGGTTGTGCTAATTTGCCGCACGATGCTGACGTCGCAAAATCGAACGTAGACGCGATTCGAGCGACATACAAAGATCATTGCAGCAGTCTGGTTTACGTTGGCGCATGTCGAGGAACTTTTCATGTGCGTACCAGCGGTACGTGTGCGCTTGCCTACGTGCAAGGAACATCCTTGAGCGATCCAGAAGCAATCTTCTTCCTGGTTTCCCTGCTAGACGGACGTGTCACGTTTCGCGGGCGCTACGCGGGCATTGCGTCCACCGCGGATGTGGTGGAATTTGTCGAGTTTGCGAGCAGTGACGGCGCAAGGTGCGGCACCCCACTATTCAATCAAGCCGACCGCTGACGCGGCGGCTTATTTCTAGTGTTGGACCTCATGCCAATCGATATCGACAAACTCACTGAACCCGAGCTCATTGATCTCAACCATCGGATTGTTGAGCGACTACGCTTTATGCAGCATGCACGAGCCCACGCAACCATGCTTCGTTTCAGCATTGGCGATCGCGTCACTTTTGAGCCGGATATGCGTGGTCCAATCTCCGGCATCATCGTCCGCTACAACAAGAAGTCGGTGTCCGTTCTTACGGAGGATGGCCAGCGTTGGACAGTGGCTCCTGGCCTTCTCAATCCTGCGTCGGCGAAGAACAGTCAACATTCTTCTTCAGGCAACATGGTTGTTTTGCCTCTCATACCACACAGTAAGGTCTAACATTTCCGCAAGAGACTTCCCGTCAACTCCAGGCGCAGAATGCTTTTTCGCCGGTTCCCGCGCTGCTGCAGGCGATCGTGTTGTTCTGATACGCGCGTGCTGCGTGCGAATGCTGCGCGGCTTCAACGATTGCCAGACTGCAATCCGTAACCGGTCTTGTTGCGCCGATTTTGCCGACTCTGACAGTGAGGTTTTCCGCCGAGTGTCATATGGACAAGTTGTTCGAGCAAAGCGGCGGTGGGATTTTTCAGCTGCGTGATGATGATACGGGTGGAGGCGCTTGACCATTGTCGTTGCAATGCTTCCCGCTCCAGGCGCGACGTTGAATACAACTTTCGCGTCGAATGGAACGGCGCCAGGCAGCAGTCAATGCCGGCGGCTTCGCAGGCCATTCCGAATAGCCGGCATGTGAAGGTCGCCGCCGCCTGAAGCAGCAGCAGGATCTCGATGCGCTCCTGCTTGCGCGTGAGACTGCCCTCGAAGCCTTGGCCGCAACGACGTCGCATCGGCGGCTGTGAGTAGCCCTACACGCGATAAGCCTGCGACTGGGAGGTACGGACGGCAATCCAATATACGAGATCGCCAGTCGACCTTCCTTCGCCCATCGCTATACTGCCCACCTTTGCGCCCCCCCCCAAAGGCCCGCTCTTGCCCCCCGCTCCGCACCCCACCCCACCACGCATCCAGCGCTTCACCGACGTCCAGGCGCTTGCGGCTGCCGACATGGCTGCGGTCGATGCGTTGATCCGCACGCGCCTCGCGTCCGATGTGGTGCTGATCAATCAGGTGTCCGAATACATCATCGGTAGTGGTGGCAAGCGGTTGCGGCCAATGCTGCATCTGCTGGCGGCGCGCGCGGCGGGTTACGAGGGCCGCGATCATCTGCCGCTGGCGGCATTGATTGAATTCATCCACACCTCCACCCTGCTGCACGACGATGTGGTCGATGAATCGGATCTGCGGCGCGGGCGCAAGACCGCGAATGCCGTGTGGGGCAATGCGGCGAGTGTGCTGGTGGGCGATTTCCTCTATTCGCGTTCGTTCCAGATGATGGTGGAGCTGGACAGCATGCGCGTGATGCGCATTCTCGCCGACACCACCAACCGCATTGCCGAGGGTGAGGTGTTGCAGTTGCTCAACATCGGCAATCCGGATACCGGCGAGCAGGCGTATCTGGATGTGATCGAACGCAAGACGGCTGTTCTGTTTGCGGCGGCGACACGCCTCGGTGCGGTGCTGGTGGGTTTGCCGGCGGCGCAGGAAGAAGCACTGGCGACCTACGGGCTCGATCTTGGCTATGCGTTCCAGATTGCCGACGACGTGCTGGACTACGCCTCCAACGCGGACACGCTGGGCAAAAACATCGGTGACGATCTCGCCGAGGGCAAGCCGACCCTGCCGTTGATCATCGCGATCGAGCGCAGCGAACCGGCACAGGCGGCGCGCTTGAAGGCGGCGATCCAGGCCGGTGGCCTGGATACGCTGGATGAGGTGCTCGGCGCGATTCGTGCGACGGGTGCGATCGAGGCTTCGCGCGAGCGCGCGCATGGATATGCGCAGCGGGCGCGCGATGCGCTTGGTGCCCTGCCCGCTTCCGATGCGCGCGACGCGCTCGCGTTGCTGGCCGATTACGCGGTCGATCGCACGCGCTAGGTTTTCTTCGCTGCTGCGATTTTCTTTGCCAGCGCGTCGCCTTCGTCGTCGTCCGCGCCGATGTCATCGCAACCGACATCCCTGCCGCCGGCGTTGATGTCGTCGCGCGCTTTCTTGGCGAGCTTGCTGTAACGCTTGCGGATCGTGTCGAGTTCGTCGTCTTCGAGTTCTTCCAGATCGAGCAGCGCGTTGTGCGCACCTTCGATGGCACGAATCATCTCGTCCATCTTGATGTGCATCGCCTCCGAATCGCGGTTCTGCGTGTTCTGGATCAGGAACACCATGAGGAAGGTGATGATCGTGGTGCCGGTGTTGATGACGAGTTGCCAGGTATCGCTGTAGCCGAACAGTGGCCCGGTAAACGCCCACACCACCACGATCAACGCGGCCAGCGCGAAGGTGATCGGCTTGCCGGTTGCGCGCGAGGCGGCGCTAGCGAAGCGCTTGAACAGGGCCGAAGGTTTCATGCGCCAGCGGCCTTGTGATTCATCATTGCGGTCGATGTGCCGAACAGGTCATCGAAGAACAGGTGCATCTGCAGGTAGCCGCGCTTGGCGGCGCGCTC
>JBDSFA010000412.1:0-11619 GCA_039919785.1 Dokdonella sp.
TAAAATGCAGCAGCGATGCCTGCGCGTGCTCAGGTGCTGTGGACCGCTTCCACGTTGTTGCCGTCGGGGTCGATCAGAAAGGCGGCGTAGTAGGTCGGGCTGTAGTCTTCGCGCAGGCCCGAATGCCCGTTGTCACGGCCGCCCGCCTTGAGGCCATTGCGATGGAACGCGTCAACAGCGGCGCGATCAGCGGCGCGGAACGCGACATGCGTGGCGGCAACGGGCGTTGCATCGCCGGCGTAAAGCCATAACGCAGGCGCGCCGGCAGGACCGAAGCCGGCACTGCCGGCATCGCGTGAACCCAGGGTATGCCCGAGCGGCGCCAGCGCCTGCTCGTAGAAGCGGACGCTCGCGTCGAGGTCTTTCACTTTCAGGCCGATATGGTCGTACATGGATGATCTCCGTCGTGGGGAGATCAGTGTTGCCCGTGCACTGCCAGGCGTTCTTGGAGAATCTTGCGGTCACCCTTCAGGGATGGAGATTTCGCCGATTCGCGAAACCGGCGTGGCGAGACGCCGGCCGCGCGACGGAAGGTGCGCACGAAGTTCGACAGATCCGCGAAACCGACGTCGAGTGCGATATCGGTGATCGATCGCGTGTCGTTGGCGAGCAGGCGCGCTGCCCTGCGCAGGCGCGAACGCACGAGGTATTGATGTGGCGTCACGCCGAGCGCACGGGCGAACACGCGCAGGAAATGGAAGGGACTGAGTCCGCTCTCGCGCGCCGCGGCGTCGAGGTCGATCGGCTGGTGCGAATTTGCGTCCATCCACAACGCAGTTTCCACGGCGCGCCGGCGGTCGATTGCGCGAGGCAGCGCGGTATCGCGTTCGCGTCCACCGGCGAGTTCGATGAAGCGGGTCGCAAACAACAGACCCGCTTCCTCCAGGCCCAGGTCATTGCCGCCATTGGCCGCTGCTTGCGCAAGCTCACCGAATACGACGAGCTCGGCCAGTGGCGGCAGGCTTCCCGTCCGCCAGACCTTGCAGCGGTCGTCCATCGACTGCACGAGCTCCGATGTGAAATGGAACGACAGGCACTCGTCTCCGCAAATGTGGTGGTCGTGCGTGCACACGAATTCGTCGCCGGGATGGCCGACCAGCAGCGAGCCGGGAACGAGTTCGAACGCCTTGCCGCGCGTGTGGTAGCCGAAACTCCCGCGCCGGACGTAGGCAACGGAATGACGTCCGTGCAGTTCGGAGAACGGCTGGTCGCGCGGTCCTGCGCTGCAGGTGTAGTCGGTCACCGACATTGCAGCGCAATCGAGGAGGGTGATCGCGGTCATCGTTCCTCGATTGTAGTGCGACTGAAAGGGCGCTGATGAGATAGATTGCGCGAATGCCGGATTGCGGTTGCGGACGCAATGGAGTGAGTCGGCACGTTTCTCGCATGACTGCAGGCAGCAACCAGCGTGAATCCGATGTTCGACGTCCGCACATTCAGTGGAACCCAGATCGCCGCGCATCTTGATGCCGTCGCGAACCTGCGCATCGTGGTCTTTCGCGACTGGCCCTACCTTTATGCCGGCGACCGCGAGTACGAGAAGAAATACCTGGCGACGTATGCACAGTCGCCGGACAGTCTTTTCGTGCTCGCGTTCGATGGCGAGCAGGTCATCGGTGCCTCGACCGGCATTCCGCTCGCGCACGAGACTTTCGCTTTTCAGCAGCCATTTCTGGAACAGCGCATCGGGCTTGGCAACGTGTTCTATTTCGGCGAATCCGTCCTGCTGACCAGCTACCGCGGGCAGGGCCTCGGTCATCGCTTCTTCGATGAACGCGAACGTTACGCCCGCAGCCTCGGCGGCTTCACGATGACGGCGTTCTGCTCGGTCGAACGCGACCAGGACGACGCGCGTCGCAGCGATAGTGCACGCCCGAACGACCTGTTCTGGATCAAGCGCGGCTATCGGCGCCAGGAAGACATGACGTGCTCGCTCGATTGGCAGGAGGTCGGTTGCGAAGAGGTCAGCGCCCATTCGCTGCGGTTCTGGTTGCGCCCGCTGGGGCCGGCGTGAACGTCCGGATTGCGGCCGCGCAATACCGGATCGGCGCGCCCGACGATTTTGAGGCGTTTGCATCGCGACTCGGAGCGTGCGTCGCGAATGCCGCTGCGTCCGGTGCCCAAATCGTCGTGCTGCCGGAGTATGTCGCGCTCGAAGCCGCGGCAGGATTGCCACAGGATGTGCGTGCGGACTTCGTGCGCTCGCTCGCATCGCTGCAGGCTTGCCACGACGACTATGTATCGCTAGTGCGCGCGCTTGCAATTCGCCACGCGATCTACCTGGTCGCGGGCAGCTTTCTGCTCGACATCGGCGGTGGGCGCTATCGCAATCGATCCTATTTTTTGTCGTCCGAAGGCAGGCTCTCATTCCAGGACAAACTGACCTTGACCGGTTTCGAGCGCGCTGCAGCGGTCATCGACGCTGGCGATACGCTCAAGGTGTTCGATACCGCGTTCGGCCGCGTTGCCATCAATGTCTGCTACGACGTGGAATTTCCGCTTTATGCGCGTGCCCAGGTGGAAGCCGGAGCGCGCCTGCTTCTGGTTCCCAGTTGTACCGATACGGCTGCCGGCGCGAATCGCGTGCGCATTGGCTGCCAGGCGCGAGCGCTGGAAAACCAGGTATTCGTGGCCTGCGCCGTGACTGCGGGTGTAGCAGCATGGAGTCCTGCGCTTGATCTCAATACCGGCTGCGCGGCGATCTATTCGCCGATCGATCGCGGCTTTCCGCCTGACGGTGTCGTTGCGCGTGCCGAGGGAGCGGAAGAGTGGGCACTCGCCGACCTCGATCTCGCGTCACTCGATGCTTTCAAGCGCGATGCGCGAGCTGCGAATGCGGGCGACTGGCATGCGCAGGCGCGGCCTTCGATAGCCCGCGTGCGGATCGAAGCGTTGTAGCGCTGTCAGCTCAGCCAGGCCGCCGGCACCAGCCACAACGAACCGCAAGAAATCCCACACGCGATCAGCGTCGCCGCGATCACATCGCTCGGATAGTGCAGGCCGAGCACGACGCGCGATATCGCGACCAGCAGCGTGAACGGCAGCAGCACTGGCACGAGCCAGGGGAAGTACACCAATGCGATCAGGCTGAAGCTGACGGCATGCAAGGTGTGCCCCGACGGAAAACTGAACTCATCCAGTGGCAGGATGTACGCGATGATGTCGGCGTGCGTGCGAAATGGCCGCGGCCGCCGCGTCCAGCGTTTCAGACTGCGATACAGAAGTGCCGCGACGACGCCGACCACGGTCATCTGCAGTGCCGCATGCAGACCGCGCAATCCGCCGAAGGCTGCCAGCAGTGCAATCAGGGTGTACCAGAAGGTTCCGTCGCCGAGGCGGCTGATCAGGCTGAAGAAGCGCGTCAGTGCACGACGTGCTCCCCAGCGGTTCATCGCCAGGCAAAGAGTGCGTTCGCCACTACCCATTTCGATGCGTTGCCAGGTCGTCATGCCGCCCTCTGCAGTGAAAGTTCGCCGAGCAAGTCGGCAAAATGGGTTGCGACGCTGGCCGCGCTCAGGGATGAGACCGACGCGCGTGCAGCGTCACGCACGGTTGAGGCGTCGTCGACCGTGCACGCCTGCACCTGTTCTGCCAGCGCAATCGCGGCCGCGATGAATGCATCGCCGTCGGCCATCGCGGCGCAGGTGCCGGCCAGCGGATCGTGGATGTGCGCACGTGCGGCGCCGTAGTCGAACGCGACGACCGGCACGCCGCTCGCGAGCGATTCGAGCGTCACGTTGCCGAAGGTTTCGGTCAGGCTCGGGAACAGGAAGAGGTCGCCGGACGCGTAGTGGCGCGCAAGGTCTTCGCCGCGCCGGATCCCGGCAAACGCGATTTCCGGATGCGCGGCAGCCAGGCTGGCGCGCGACGGACCATCGCCGACAATGATGAAGCGTGCGCGCGAATCCGTTGCCCGGATCGCGTGGAACGCGCGTACTGCTAGTTCGAGGTTCTTCTCGGGTGCGAGTCGGCCGACATGGATGACCGCGAGATCGCCGGGTGCCAGGCCCCATTCGGCGCGCAATGCATGGTCGCGGTGCTGAGGATGGAAGCGTTCTGTATCGACAGCGCGACGCAGCAGGCGCACGGCGTGGAATCCATGGGCGTTGAGAAACTCGACTAGTTCCGACGTGGGCACGAGGGTCGCAGACGCGCGATTGTGAAAACGGCGCAGGTAGGCGAACACGATCGGGGTCAGGAAGCGCAGACCGTAGTGGATCGCGAAGTCGTCGAATCGGGTATGGAACCCGGTACAGGCCGGAATGCCGAGGCGGCGCGCGGCGCCGAGTGCCGTCAGGCCGAGCGGGCCTTCGGTTGCGATGTAGAGGACGTCAGGTCGGCACTGGGACCAGCGTCGATGCAAGGCGAAGTGCGCCGGCAGGCCAAAGCGCAGGCCCGGGTAGCGTGGCAGGGATGCACCCGGCAGCAGTACTTGCTCGAACGGGTCGGTGGCAATGCCTGTCTCGTCGTGCTGACGCGGGCGCACAAGCTCGACGGTGTGGCCGAGGCTGGCAAGACCGCGCGCGAGCGACTGCACGGTCAAAGCGACGCCGTTGATTTCCGGAGGCCAGGTTTCTGTGACGATCGCGACACGCATGCGCAGGACAGGGCCGTGCTTTTCGACGCGACTAGGCTGGCGTGTGTACTTGAAGCGCGTGTTGCGCTGGAATGGCAGATCAATGACAGTCGCGGCCGGCGTTGTAACAAGACTGTCATCTGCTACACCTAGCGTGCGCGCATGCCCGTCAATCCAGTGACTTACGATTCAATCCTGAGCCGCGATCTCCAGTCGTTTGCGCGCGTGCGCCTGCACCGCGGACAGCGGCTGGCGCTATTGGTCAACACAGGTACGGCGTTGGTGCTCGCAGGGTTGTTCTCGATTCCCATCTTCCTGATCGCTGGACTGCTGCCGTGGGCGGCGCTGTCAGCACTCGATTGGCAAGGCCTGCGCTTGCTCTTTGCCGGGACCCTGCGCGCGGCGGCGTGTGCGGTGCTGGTCGCTGTGCCGTTGGGGCTTGCGGTTGCGATGTTCACGGCGCACTTCTGCGCGCCTCGTTTGCGCGCATGGATCAAACCTGGGCTGGAGATCCTCGATGCGGTGCCGACCGTCGTGCTTGGCTTGGTTGCAGCAGCGACGATCGCACCGTGGTTGAAAACCCATGTTGCGACGCTGCTCGCCTTGATCGTGATTGTGCCGGCGGTATTGCTCACTGCCGGAATGGCGTTCGGTGCGCGTGTCCGCAGCGAAGCGTGGTTGCCGTTGTGGCTGCTGCCGTTGCTGATCGCAGTCGTTGCCGTGGTGGTCGCGCTCGGCGCTCGTCATGATGCAGCTGCCATCGTGCCGTCGAGCCCGTGGAATGCGGCACTCGTCGGCCTTGCGCTCGGTTTTGCATCGCTGCCGCTGGTGTTTTCGGTCGCCGAGGATGCGCTGTTCCTGGTGCCGCGCGCGCATGCGCACGCGGCCTTCGCGCTCGGCGCGACGCGCTGGCAGGCACTGACGTCAGTGCTGTTGCCGGCAGCCGGCTCCGGCCTGCTCGCGGCGGCCATGCTCGGTCTTTCACGTTGCCTCGGCGAAACGATGATCGTGCTGATGGCGAGCGGCAATACACCGGTCGGCGGATTCGACCCCTTGATCGGCCTGCGTTCGATCAGCGCTGACCTTGCACTGGGAATGCCCGAAGCCGCTCCTGGGGGCAGCGCCTATCGCGGTCTTCTGCTCGCCGCCTTGATCCTGCTGTTGTTGACGCTGACCCTGAGCGCGCTCGCCGAGATCGTGCGCGATCGCCTGCGTCGTCGTTTGCATGCCGGCGAGCACGCGACATGAAGCGGCGCAGCGGCGATGCGATAACGTGGTTGCTGGGCGGCGCAACTGCGCTTTGCCTCGCCGCGCTCGTGAGCTTGCTCGGCTTGCTCGCTGCAGCGGGCGTCGAACCCTTGTGGTCAGCATCGGTCAGTGAACTTCAGCTGCGCGATGGCCAGGTTTTGCTCGGCGAGATCGTTGCTGTCGAGGACGGCGCGATCGCGCTGCGCACGAGCGAGACCGATCGCATTGGCGAGGCCTATCGACGTATCTCGAGCACGGACATCGTCGCGCGCTCACAACCGCAGGATGCGATCACGATCACGCTGGTCGATGGCCGCCGGCTGTTCGGCCGCGATCGAGGGTCGAGTGCACAGGCCTTGCTTGGCAGCGCCAGCAAACCCGCTGCTGTTCTCGATACCTTGCATCCGAACGCGCCTGGATTCTTTGGCAGGGGCGGCGTGTTCCTGCGCAACGTCGGGCGCTTCCTGGGAACGTCGCCGTCGTCGTCGAATCTCGCCGGCGGCGTGCTGCCTGCATTGATCGGTACCGTCGTGCTGGTTCTGCTGATGAGCATCCTGGTGATGCCTTTTGGCGTCGCGACCGCGATCTATCTGCATCAGCGCCACGGAGCCGGTCTGCGGTTTGTGCGAGCGGCGATCAACACGCTCGCCGGCGTCCCTTCGATCGTCTATGGCGTGCTCGGTCTGGGCTTGTTCGTGCACGGTATCGGCGCCGGCATCGATCACTGGTTCTATGCCGATCGCCTTCCCGTGCCGACGTTCGGTAGCGGCGGTCTGCTGTGGGCGGCCTTGACCCTGGCCCTGCTCACGGTGCCGGTTGTCGTGGTCAGCGTCGAGGAAGGTCTGGCACGCATTCCGGCCAGCTTGCGCGACGGCTCGCTCGCACTCGGTGCGACGCGTGATGAAACCTTGTGGCGATTGCTGTTGCCGGCGGCGCGACCCGCCTTGCTGACCGGCCTGATCTTTGCGATTGCGCGCGCTGCTGGCGCGGTTGCCCCACTGATGCTGGTTGGCGTGGTCAAGCTTGCGCCGGCGTTGCCCATCGACGCGAGTTTCCCGTACCTGCATCCATCGCGACAATTCATGCATCTGGGGTTCGCGGTCTACGACGCCGCACTCGCCAGTTCCGATACGATCCGCGGCGTGCCGCGCGCGTATGCTTGCGCGGCCCTGCTGGTCGCGGTCGTCATCGCGCTGAACCTTTCCGCGATCCTGCTGCGCAATCGTCTGCGTGAGCGCTATCGTTCGCTTGAAAACTGAGACGAGTCCACCGAATTCCGAGAGCCTTGACGTTGAGCACCGTGCCCGCTTCCACTTCGTCCTCCCCTGCACATGCGCCGATCACGCGGCGCGTCGATCTGGCCTTGCGTACCGAGGAACTGTCCGCCTGGTATGGCGCGCGCCAGGTGCTGGACAACATCAATCTCGATGTTCCAGCCCATCGGATCACCGCGCTGGTCGGGCCCAGTGGCTGTGGCAAGTCGAGTCTGTTGCGTTGCCTCAACCGGCTCAACGACGAGATCGTCGAATGCCGCGTCAGCGGTCGCGTGCTGGTCGGTCAGATCGATGCGTACGCGAAGGACACGATCGTGCACGACTTGCGTCGGCGTGTCGGCATGGTGTTTCAGCGCCCGAATCCGTTTCCGTTGTCGGTGCACGCCAACGTCGCGTATGGCTTGCGTCTGCTCGGCATCAAGCGCCGGCGCGAACTCGACGAACGCGTCGAAGCGGCGCTGAAGGCGGCCACCCTCTGGGATGAAGTCGCTTCGCGACTCGACGAGAGCGCGCTAAGCCTCTCGCTCGGCCAGCAACAGCGCCTCGTCATTGCGCGCGCGATCGCAGTTGAGCCCGAAATTCTTCTTCTCGACGAGCCGGGGTCCGCACTCGATCCGGCCGCGACGCTGCGCTTCGAAGAATTGCTGCACGAACTGGCCCGGCGCCACACGATCGTACTGGTCACCCACAACATGCAGCAGGCTGCGCGGGTGTCGGACTTCACCGCATTCCTGCATCAGGGTCGGTTGATCGAGTTCGGCGACACCGACGTGCTGTTCACCAATCCGCTGCAGCGGCAGACCGAAGACTTCATTACGGGGCGGTATGGGTGAAGTCTGACCCTGCGTGCACGGTTTTCGTCGTATCAGTACATGAGTTTGAGTGCACACTCTGCACCATCCCCACCCAACCCTCCCCTTGAAGGGGAGGGCTCAAGCTCCAGCATTCGATTCCCGATTCCCGCGCATGGACAAACTCCATCTTTCACAACATATCTCCCGCCAGTTCAACAGCGAGATCGAGGACGTGCGTCGCCAGGTGCTCGCGATGGGTGGCCTGGTGGAAGAGCAGATCGCGGCCGCAATGCACGTGCTTGTAGGCAGGGATGCTGCGGCGAGCGCCGAGATCCGCGAACGCGAACAGCAGGTCAACGCAGCGGAGCTCGCGATCGACGAGCAATGCGCCTTCATCCTCGCGCGGCGCCAGCCTGCAGCGTCGGATCTGCGTCTGGTGCTTGCGGTCATGAAGATGCTCGCCGACCTCGAGCGTATCGGGGATGAAGCCAAACGCGTTGCGCGCATCGGCGAACGCCTGCTCGACGAAGAAGGTGGTGAGGATCTGACTGCATCATTGGCCGAACTCGGTCTGTGCGCGCGCGACATGCTGCGCGGCGCACTCGATGCATTTGCGCGGCTGGACGAGCATCTCGCGCTCGACGTTATGCATCGCGACCGCCACCTGGATGCGATTTATCGGGAATTGTGCGCGACCTTGGTCGCGCGCATGCAGCAACTGCCGCAGCAGATTCCGGTCGAACTCGACCGGCTCTGGTGCGCGCGTTCGTTCGAGCGCATTGGCGATCGCTGCAAAAACCTGTGCGAGTTCGTGTTGTATCTCGTGCGCGGCAAGGACGTGCGTCATTCGGGGCTGGCGAAAGCTGGCAAGCTGGAACGATGAGCGCGTTGCCATCCCAGGTTCCCGGCGCGAGGGCCGGCCAATGATCGTCGATCGTGAAATTGGATTGGCGACGCCCGCCGACGCGCGAGCGATTGCGATGATGTCGCGCGACCTCATCGAGCACGGGCTCGCCTGGCGCTGGACGCCGCCGCGCATCCTGCGCGTGATCCGCGACCCTGCGATCAACGTCGCCGTCGCGCGCGAGAAGGGTCAGCTCGCCGGTTTCGCGATCATGCAGTACAAGGACGAAGAAGCGCATTTGCTCCTACTCGCCGTGGCAGCCACTCAGCGACGCAAGGGTATTGGTCGCGACCTGATGGACTGGCTGGAAACGACGGCACTGACCGCCGGCACCGGCTGCATCTATCTCGAGGCGCGCGCCACCAACGTCGCAGCGCGTGCGTTCTACTGCCGGCTTGGCTATCTCGAGATTGCGGACGTGCTGGAGCTGTATTCAAACAACGAGGACGGTGTGCGCTTCGGCAAGGATCTATGGACGCTTTGAACGGAGTCGCTGCTCTCAGGTGTTGGACGCCGTGCCGTCACCGGCGATCGCGCGTGCACCCACCGCACTGAACGGCTGCGCCAGCTGGCGCAGGAAGCCCGTGGCAATGCGGCCATCGATGCCGATATCCGCCGGTGGCCGTCGCGGTGGATTGAAGTAGGTGCCGAACAGCAGGTCCCACAGCACGAAATTCTCGCCGTAGTTGCGATTGCCTTCGGCGGGGATGCGCGAGTGATGCCAGCGATGCAGGCCGGGCGTACTGAACACGTAGTCGAGCGGCCCGGTGCGCATGACGACATTGCAATGGGTGAGCAGGCCGGTGATCGCAGTTACTGCACTGATCCACAGGAAGACCGGCACGGGCGCGCCGAGGATGTACAGAGGCACCTGGCCGAGCACAGCCTTGAAACAGGTGTCGACGATATGGAAGCGTCCCGTGTTGATGACCCACAGCCGCGTCACGCTGTGATGCAGTGCATGGAAGCGCCAGAACGCCGGCCATTCGTGCGCGATCCTGTGCGCAGCATAGAGACCGAGCTCAGCGATCGCGAGGCCGAGCATCACCTGCGCGAACAGCGGCCAATGCTGGGGCCATAACATCGGCATCGCTCGATTCGCCGGTTCCACGGCAGTGGCCGTCAGCATCGTCAGCGTCGTGACTGCAGCAACCGCAATCTGCACCAGCCCTTTCGTCAACAAGGTATGGGCGAGATTGTTGCGTGTCTCGCCATCGGCTTCGAGCCAGCGCACTTCATGCGGCATCAAGCGTTCGAGTATGCCGATCGAGAGCGCGACCGAGGCGTAGACGACGTTGAACCACCATATCGGATGCGCGCTGGTCAACGCCTCGTGCACGCCGAGCAGCCCGGCGGCGTAGATCGTGGGCCAAAGCAGCCACGAGAGTACGGTCGCCAACTGGCCTTGAGTGTTCTGCAATGACGTCATCTTTCCCGGGCTTGCGCGCATGTGGGGCTGTGTACGCAAGTTCAGGCACGCAGGTCCGGGTTGTTCCAACCAGGCCGCGCTGCAAACCGCGTTCCGTATTTTTGCGCCAGCGCTTCAAGCCGTGTCTTCAGCGCATCGGCGCCGACCGCGCGAATATGCTGGATCGGCCCCCCGCGGAACGGCGCAAAGCCGGTGCCGAAGATCACGCCGGCATCGAGCAGATCGGCGTCGTCGACGACCTTGTCATGCAGGCACGCAACCGCTTCGTTGAGCATCGACAAAATCAGGCGATCCTCGAGGTCATCCGGCGCGGTATAGGTCGGATCGACTTCAGGCTTCTTCGGCCTGCCGTTCTCCCAAGTGTAGAAACCCTGGCCATCTTTTTTGCCG
The DNA here is from genome assembly GCA_039919785.1 of Dokdonella sp. GTDB lineage: Bacteria > Pseudomonadota > Gammaproteobacteria > Xanthomonadales > Rhodanobacteraceae > Dokdonella_A. The sequence continues at coordinate 10,616 of JBDSFA010000412.1, forward strand.
CGCTTGCCGCCGCTGACAAGTTCGCCCAGAGCAGGCGGGATGTCGAGGCCAAGGAAGGGGCCGAGCTGCGCACCGACCGAGGCGGCGACATCGAGGCCAACTGTGTCGATCAGTTCGATCGGCCCCATCGGCATGCCGAACTTCTTTGCCGCCTTGTCGATGACCGGTCCAGGTATGCCTTCGCTGTAAGCGCGTGCCGCTTCAAGCATGTAGGGCATCAGGATGCGGTTGACCAGAAAGCCCGGCGTGCCGGCGACCGGCACCGGCAGCTTGTCGATCGCCTTGCAGAATGCGAGCGCGCGCTTTTCGATCGCCGGGTCGAGCGCGTCGTGGCGCACGATCTCGATCAGGGGCATCAGTGCGACCGGATTGAAGTAGTGCAGGCCGAGGAAGCGTGCCGGTGTCTGTACCGCGCCACGCAGTTCGTCGAGCGGGATGCTCGACGTGTTGGTCGCAAGCAGCGCATCCGGCTTGAGTTTCGGCTCGGTCGCGCGATATAGCGCCTCTTTCGCCTCCGCGTTCTCGAAGATCGCCTCGATGGCGAGATCGGCGCTGGCAATCCCGGTGCCTTCGACATCGGCCTTCAGGCGTGCCAATGCCGGCTCGATGCGTGCAGGCGTTTTCAGTTTTTTGGTGAACATGTCGCGGGCACGATCGAGCGCCGGCTGCACGTACTTCATTTCGCGATCCTGCAAGGTCACCTCGAAGCCGCGCAGCGCGCACCAGGCGGCGATGTCGCCGCCCATGACGCCGGCACCGACGACGTGCACATGCTTGATGCCATGTTCGGCGCCGCCGGCGAGCGATTTCAGTCGCTCCTGCAGGAAGAACACGCGGATCAGGTTGCGTGCCGTCGGCGTCGTCGCCAGCTTGGCGACTGCGCGCGCCTCCAGTTTCAGGCGCTGGCTGAGGCTTGAGCCGCCGCGGCGCCACGTCTCGATCAGTGCAAACGGAGCCGGGTATTGGTCCTTGCGCACCTTGGCGGCGGTCTGCTTGACCAGGAT
>JBDSFA010000050.1:0-5972 GCA_039919785.1 Dokdonella sp.
CCGTGATGCTGGCATTGGTGATCGGTGTGCCGTTCTTCCGCGGCGTGATGGGACTGGCCGTGCCGAATGCGACAACGCTGATCGCGGCAGCCGCGATCCTTGCGATCGCGATCGTGTGGCTGGAAGCCTGGCGATGGATCATGCGGCGCTTCAGCAGGAACGCGAAGAAACGTGCCTGAGACAGTGCTGGCCACAACAAGCTTCCATTGTCCATCCAGCGACCGCGTACATCGGCCTCGTGGTCGGCAAGATCACTGCCACGTGAGTGCGCGTGCGATGGCCTCGGCCTGTGGTGCGCCAGGGCAACGACACGCTTCGAGACGCTGGCGCAGGACAGCGGCAAAAGTCCGACAGACTCCTAGGGTGCGGATCGCCCGGTTGCCGCCGCCTGCTGCACGAGCCGGCCATGGGGCTGGACGACGCGAGGGACGGTTGACCGAAGTCAAGTTGACCCAAAGCGTTCTCATGCTAGATTGCCGATCATGAGTCATCCGTTCCGCTTCCGCTGCGCCACCCGTCGTCGTCTCATCTGGCTGGTGTCGCTGTTGATGGTCTGGCAGCAAGTCGCGTTGGCGGCCTATGTCTGCCCGCTGGTGCCGGCGAGCACGGGTCGGGTGACCGCGATGGCAGCCTCGGACCCGATGGCGGCGATGCACGCCGACTGCACAGACATGCAACGCTCCGCCTCCACGCCCCTGTGTCAGAAGCACTGCACGCCGGACCATGCCACTCAAGTTGATGCGCGTACGCCATCGGTGCCGCTCAATGCGCTGGCGCCCCTGCCACCGATGCTGATGTCGGTCGCCATCGTTGCACGGCAATCGGATGGAACCCTGGCGTGGCGCAATCACCAGCGAACACCTCCGCCCGCGCCGCGGGTATTGTTCTGCTCACTCCTGATTTGATCCGTCGCGTCGTGCCTTGAACGACGTGGCAGTGTGCCTGCGTGGCGCGCTGCGATCACAGATCGACGGAGTGTTTACCCATGTTCCCAGTTCTTTTTGCCCGACGCCGGCTGGCGTTGGGTTTGGCTGCGTTTCTCTGCTCAGCTTCAGCCATCACGACTCATGCTGTCGAACCGCCGCTGACGTTTGAAGCGGCTGTGCAGCGCGGCTTGGCGCATGCGCCGCAACTTGATGCGCGCGCCTCCGATCTTGCTGCCATGCGCGAAGAGGGCGAGCGTGCTGGACGTTTGCCCGACCCTGCACTGACGTTCGGTGTTGCCAACTTTCCCGTAACCGCACCGGGCGCTTTCAGTTTGCGCTCGGACGGCATGACGATGCGCACGATCGGTGTGATGCAAACCTTCCCGTCGCGCGCTGCCCGCACTGCCGAACGTGGGCTGGCCGACGCACAGATCGATGCGGCGCAAGCGAACCGCGTGGCCACCACGCAGACGGTGCAGGAACGTATCGCGGATGCGTGGATCGTTGTATGGGCAACAGAGCGTGCGCACTCGCTACTGGTCGAATTGCGCAGCGAGAGCGCACTGGCGGTGCAGACCACACAGGCACGATTGCGTGGTGGCGAAGGCGGTGCGTCCGATGCACTGGCCACACGCGCTGCAGCTTCCCTGCTCGACAACCGTTTGGACGCCATCGACGCGGATCTCTCGGCAGCGCTGGCCAGTCTGCAACGCTGGACCGGGCCGACTACCGGTGAACTCGCCGAGGCACCCGACTTCAGCCGCCTGCCGGTCAACCCGGAAAATCTGCAGAAGTCCCTCGACACGCAAGCGCCGATGCAGGCGTGGGCGGCGCGCGAGCACGTGGCGCAAGCCGCGCTCGACCAGGCGCGTGCGGCCAAGCATCCCGATTGGAGCGTCAGTGCCATGTACGGCCAGCGTGCGCCAGGGTTGTCGGACATGGTCTCGGTGCAGTTCAGCGTCAGCTTGCCGCTGTTTTCGCACAACCGCCAGGACCGTGGCATCAGCGCAAAACAAGCGCAGCGTGATGCCGCACAAGCGGATCATGAAGATGCACGACGCGCCCAGCAGGAAGCCATCGCGCGCAGCGCGGCGACATGGCAAGGCTGGAATCGCCAGATCGAGCGCTATCAGGAGACCCTGCTGCCGCTCGCGCGTGATCGCGCGCAGACGGCACTCGCCAGCTATCGCGGTGGTGGCGTACTGCAACCATGGCTCGATGCCCGCCGCGATGAAATCGAACTGCGCATGAGCTATGCCGAGGCGCTCGCTGCACGCGGTCGCTTGTGGGCGTCGCTGGCTTACTTGCTGCCTTCGGAGGTGACGCCATGAAGCGCCCACTGTTGATTGTGGTTGCGGTGGTATTCGCGATACTGCTGCTGGTCGTTGGCTATCTCGGTGGCCGCCATCAGGGCACGTCGAATCGCGCAGGCGCAAGCACGGCGGCGGTATCGCCGAGCACCGTCGATGAGGTGCTGTACTGGTACGACCCGATGGAGCCGGCGCAGCATTTCCCCAAGCCGGGAAAATCGCCGATGGGCATGGAGATGGTGCCCAAGTATGCCGATGCGGGTGCGACACGCGATGGCGTGCGCATCGATCCAGGCACCGTGCAGAACCTGGGCATCAGGACCGCGCCGGTCGAGCACAGGATCTTGTCAACTGCGATACGGGTACCCGGGACCATTACATGGAATTTGCGCGAGGCCACCACCATCAGCGCTCGCGTCGATGCGGTGATCAGCAAATTGCAGATACGCGCGCCGTATACAAAAGTAAGGGCAGGCGAACCACTGGCGGAGCTTCTGGCGCCGCAGTGGAACAGCGCGTTGGCTGAATACGGCGCGCTTCAGCAAGCACAGTCCGCTGACGCAAAGGCGTTGCGCGGTGCCGCGTGGCAGCGGCTGCAGGTATTGGGTCTGACGCCAGCGGACATTCGCGGCGCCCATCGCGGAAGCGGCGCGGCGATTACCTTGCATGCGCCGCAGACAGGCGTGGTGACCACACTGGACGTGCGCGAGGGGCAGCGCGTCAGTGCCGGGCAAACGCTGATGACGTTGAATGGTCTGGCTACAGTTTGGGTCGAAGCGGCGTTGCCGCAGGCAGCGGCCGGTACCGTTCGCGACGGCACTCCGGTGACGGTCACCGTGGATTCGCTCGCTGGTCAGAAATTTCACGGTAGCGTCGAAACGCTGCTGCCGGATATCGACAGCGCGACCCGAACGCAGCGCGCGCGCATCGTGTTGGCCAACCCGGCCGGCCTGTTGAGTCCGGGCATGTTCGTCAGCGTGCACCTCAGTCCCGTCCAGGGCGACGCGGTACCGGTCGTGCCCGATGATGCGCTGATCGCGACCGGCCAGCAGACCCGCGTGATCGTGGCGGATGCGGAGGGGCATTTCCGGCCCGTCGCCGTGCGCACGGGTCGTTCAGCCGATGGCTACACCGAAATTCTGCAGGGCCTGCTGGGCGACGAGAAGATCGTCATTTCAGGCCAGTTCCTGATCGACTCGGAGGCGAGTCTGTCGGGAGCGTTGGAGCGGTTGCGTGGAGACCCGACAGCAGGCACTGCATCACCGAGCAACGCACCCGATCCGGCAACGCCGCACACGTCGCATGCGGGACACACGATGCCCACTGGGTCCGACCCTTCGCATGCGGACCACAGGATGCCTGCCGGGTCCGACGCCTCGCATGCGGACCACACGATGCCCACCGGAGGCAAACCGTGATTGCCGCACTGATTCGCGCGGCGATCGCGAACCGTGTGTTCGTGTTGCTGTCCGCGTTGGCGCTCGCGGCGCTTGGCGTGTTCTCGATCCTGCGCACGCCCGTCGATGCACTCCCGGATCTGTCGGATACACAAGTGATCATCCGCACCAGTTGGGTCGGACAATCGCCGCAGGTGATTGAAGATCAGATCACCTATCCGCTGGCCACGACGATGCTGTCCGTGCCTGGCGCCAGAACCGTGCGCGCGTATTCGTTTTTCGGCGATTCCTACGTGTATGTGCTGTTCGACGACAGCACCGATTTGTACTGGGCACGCTCACGGGTATTGGAATACCTGAGCCAAGTGCGCGATCGGCTGCCGGCCGGAGTCAATCCATCGTTGGGTCCTGACGCTACTGGCCTGGGCTGGATCTACGAGTACGCGCTGATCGACCGCACGGGGCAGCATGATCTGGGCCAATTGCGCGCATTGCAGGACTGGTTCCTGCGCTACCAACTCAAGACAGTGCCGGATATCGCTGAAGTCGCGAGCGTAGGCGGTATGGAGCGGGCATGGCAGATCGTGCCAAATCCACAAGCGCTGGCCGCCCATGGCATCACGGTGGCCCAACTGGTGGAGGCTGTGCGCACGGCCAACGGCGCCAACGGCGGCTCGGTGATCGAGCAGGGCGAGGCCGAGTTGATGGTGCGCAGCGAGGGTTACCTGCACACCCGCGAGGATTTCGAGAGCGTGCCCATCGTCGCGAACACGAACGGCGTGCCGACACTGTTGCGCGATCTCGCCACGGTGCGGCGCGGGCCAACGTTCCGTCGCGGCATCACCGAACTGGATGGTCAGGGAGAAGTGGCCGGCGGCATCATCGTGCTGCGTTCGGGCAAGAACGCAAAGGCTGCGATCGAGGCAGTCAAGGCCAAGCTCGGCGATCTCAAACGCAGCCTACCGGCGGGCGTCGAGATCGTGCCGACCTACGATCGCTCGCAGTTGATCGATGCCGCCGTGGAGAATCTGTGGGGCAAGCTGCTGGAAGAATTCCTGGTCGTAGCGATCGTGTGCGTACTTTTCCTCGGCCATTTGCGCTCGGCGTTGGTGGCGGTCGTCACGCTGCCACTTGGCGTCCTCGCCGCGTTCATCGCGCTGCACCTGCAAGGCGTGTCGGCAAATCTGATGTCGCTCGGCGGGATCGCCATTGCGATCGGCGCGATGGTCGATGCGGCGGTCGTGATGATCGAGAATACGCACAAGCATCTGGAACATTGGCGCGACGCGCATGACGGCGAGGAGCCACAAGGCATGGCACGCTGGTCGTTGATCGCTGACGCTGCAGCGGAGGTCGGGCCGGCGTTGTTTGTCAGCCTGTTGATCATTGCGCTGTCGTTTATTCCGGTGTTTGCGCTCGAAGGGCAGGAGGGCAAGCTGTTCAAGCCGCTGGCCTTCACCAAGACCTACGCGATGGCTGCCGCTGCAGGACTTGCGGTGACCCTGGTGCCGGTGTTGATGGGTTATCTGGTGCGCGGACGTATTCGTGCGGAACACGAGAATCCGTTGAATCGCGGCCTGATCGCACTATATCGGCCGATCCTTGAGGCAGTGCTGCGCTATCCGAAAGCAACCCTGGTGCTTGCCAGTGCGTTGATGCTGACCGCGCTGATTCCGCTCGGGCGACTTGGCAGCGAGTTCATGCCGGCGATGGATGAAGGCACCTTGTTGTACATGCCCACCGCGTTGCCTGGATTGTCCGCGGGCAAAGCATCGCAACTGCTGCAACTCACCGATCGCATGATCAAGACCGTGCCCGAGGTCGACCACGTATTCGGCAAGGCCGGTCGCGCCGACACGGCCACCGACCCCGCGCCGATCGAGATGTTCGAGACCACGATCACCATCAAGCCGAAGGATCAATGGCGCGCGGGCATGACCATGGACAAACTGAAAGTTGAATTGAACAGCGCTGTACAGGTGCCCGGTCTGACCAACCTGTTCGTCCCACCGATCCGCAACCGCATCGACATGCTGGCCACGGGTATCAAGAGTCCGATCGGCATAAAGGTACTCGGTACAAATGTGGAATCCTTGCAAACGGTGGCCGACCAGATTGAAGTCGTAGCGCGCAGTGTGTCAGGCGTGAGTACGGCGGTGGCCGAACGCGCGGCCAACGGGCGTTACGTCGATGTGCAGATTCGACGCGCCGACGCGGCCCGCTACGGATTGACCCAGCAGCAGGTACAGGAGCTGATCGCCACTGTCGTCGGTGGTGATCCCATCGGACAGGCATTCGAAGGTCGCGAACGCTACCCGATCGTTGTGCGCTATCCGCGC
>JBDSFA010000250.1:0-16735 GCA_039919785.1 Dokdonella sp.
GCCACAACTGAAAGCAGTTTTTTAAGCATGACGGCCAATTCCCCGTTCCCCAAGAGTTTTTTGAGTGTAATGCATTGTCAAGTTTTAAGAAAACGAACTGTGTCGCAAGTGGCGAGGGTCGCGCCGAAGAGCGATGCCGGCCGGCACGACTGATGCAGCGATCCCGTTTTAAAGGAAGCAGCGCCTGGAAACGCTGCGACGGAGCGGGCACGCCAAAGCATTGTTTGCTAAAAAGCGACGCTGCTCACATTTTGATCTGTATTGGGAGCACGTTCGGGTAGGGACTTGAACCTGCCTCTGCACTCGTTGAGGCGGTCAGTCCAACGGCACACCGGGGTGCGCCAGCGTCAGCGGCGTGGTGGTCGGCTTCCCGGCCGACACGGAAGTGACGTGTAACGGTGGCGCAGCGGCACCGCTGGCGATGGGTACCTACGAGGTGGTCGCGACGCTCGATGGCGGCAACGAACTACGCTGCCACGCCCGCCAACGGCACGACCGCGAACGCAAACGGGGTTGCGGTGGCCGATGGCCGCAACCTGCAAAACGCGCCCGCCAATGAGGCGGGCGCGTTCACTTCGGGCAGATCGCACTCGATGGAAACTGCATCCGTTGCCGCGCAGTAGTGGAAAACCCGGAGCGATCCAGCGAGCGCCACAGCGCACGTGCGGGTAGAATCGCGGCATTCCCCTTGCATGCGATGCGGCGCGTCCGCACCTGAGTCTGTATGGCCTTGCTCCCAATCCTCGAATTTCCCGATCCACGACTGCGTACGAAGGCGCAGCCGGTCAGCGCGTTCGACGCGGCGCTGAAAAAGCTTGTCGCGGACATGCTGGAAACGATGTACGCAGCTCCGGGCGTGGGCCTCGCAGCGACCCAGGTCGACGTGCACCAGCAGCTGTTGGTGGCCGATATGTCCGAGAACTCGGACCATCCGCTGGTACTGATCAACCCGCGCGTTCTCGAAAAGGACGGTGAGCAGGTCTACCAGGAAGGCTGCCTGTCATTTCCCGGCATTTACGCGGATGTAGAGCGGGCTCTGCATGTGAAGGTCGCCGCGCAGGATGCCGACGGCAAGGAATTCGTGCTCGATGTGCAGGGGCCGCTGGCGGTGTGCATCCAGCACGAGATGGATCATCTGGTCGGCAAGGTCTTCGTCGATCATCTGTCCATGCTCAAGCGCACGCTGCTGCTCAAGCGACTGGAAAAGCGCCGCCGCCAGAGCGCCTGATTCTGCATCGCGGATTGGCATTGGCAGGAGCGGCTTCAGCCGCGATGCTGGCACTCCATCCTGCGCTTCAAAAAGTATCGCGTGCTGAATCTGCTTCTGCCCAGCACGTCCCGCCTACACTGCGTCACCGACGCGCAATTCCCCGACAGCTGAACCGACATGAGCCAACCGCTGCGCCTGGTGTTCGCCGGAACACCGGAATTCGCCGTTCCCTCGCTGCAGGTCTGCCTTGCCAGTGGCGCCGAGGTGGTCGCGGTCTACACACAGCCGGACCGCCCGGCGGGTCGCGGACGCAAGCTTGCGGCAAGCCCGGTCAAGCAGGCCGCGTTGGCGGCGGGCATTGCAGTCGAACAACCCGAGACACTGCGCGATGCTGCGGCGCGCGCTCAACTGGCTGCCTATGCGGCAGATCTTCTCATCGTCGTTGCCTACGGCTTGATCTTGCCCAAGGCGGTGCTCGCGTTGCCGCGGCTCGGTTGCTGGAACGTGCACGCATCCTTGCTGCCCCGCTGGCGCGGCGCCGCGCCGATCCAGCGCGCGATTCTTGCCGGGGATGCGGAAACCGGCGTCGACCTGATGCAAATGGAAGCCGGCCTCGATACCGGGCCAATCCTGCTCGAAGCGCGCACGCCGATTGGCGCAAACGATACCGGTGGCAGTCTGCACGATCGGATCGCGGCAATCGGCGCGCTGACGTTGGCTGACGGACTCGCGCGCACGCTGCGTGGCGAAACGCTGGACGCCCATGCGCAAGCCGGCGATGGCGTTGTCTACGCACACAAGCTCGACAAGGTCGAGGCACGCCTGGACTGGAATGAATCGGCTGTCGCGCTCGCTCGCAAAGTACGCGCATTCGATCCGTGGCCGGTCGCCGAAGCGCAGATCCAGGGCGAACGCCTGCGCATCTGGTCGGCCGAAGCGGTTGTTGATGCTGGCGTGAAAGCGGTGCCCGGCAGCGTGGTTGCGCACCATCGCGACGCAATCGATATCGCGACGGGTGATGGATGGCTGCGTATCCGCGAACTGCAACGCGAAGGCGGTCGCCGCATGTCAGTGCGCGATTGGCTCAACGCGCGGCGCGAGGCAGTTGCACCATGAGCAAGTCACCCGCGCGACCGTCGCCGCCGCAGCGCAACGCCCAGCCGTTGCCGCCATCGGCGCCCGGCGCTGCACTGCGCGCCGAGGCAGCGCGTGCGCTCGCTCGCGTCGTGTTCGATGGCGTTTCGCTGCGCGCAGCGTTGATGGAGGTCAATCCCCGCATTGCCGATTCGCGAGATCGCGCGCTTCTCGCCGCTTCGCTGTTCGCCGCCTCGCGCTGGTGGTTGCGCTTCGATGCGGCGCTGGGTTTGCTGACCGACAGGCCGCTGCCGCCGAAAGCGCGCGAAGTGCGCGCGCTACTGGTGCTCGCGTTCGCGCAATTGGCCGTGCTGCAACTGCCGCACTACGCGGTCGTTGCCGCCTGCGTCGATGCGGCGCGCGTGCTCGGCCAGCCGCACTATGCCGGTCTCGCCAATGCGGTGCTGCGGCGTTTCCTGCGCGAACGCGCCGAACTCGAAGCCAAGCTCGATGCGGATGCGGTGACGCGCCACGCACATCCACGCTGGCTCATCGATGCGATCGAACACGATTGGCCGCAACAAGCCGAGGCGATCTTCAATGCGAACAATCACGAAGCACGCCTGACCCTGCGCGTGAATCGGCGACGCATCGAACGCAAGGAACTGCTCGCGCGTCTGCACGCCGCCGATCTCGTCGCCGAGGCGCATGCGGATCTGCCCGACGCGATCGTGCTCGCGCAAAGCACCAACGTGACCGAACTTCCAGGCTATGCCGACGGCGCATTCTCGGTCCAGGACGGCGCTGCGCAACGCGTGGTCGACCTGCTCGATCTTCGCGACGGCCTGCGCGTGCTCGACGCCTGTACCGCACCCGGCGGCAAGGCGGCGCACATGCTTGAACGCGCGCAGCTCCACCTGGTCGCGCTCGACAGCGATGCGACGCGATTGCCACGCGTGCACGAGAACCTGGCCCGCCTCGGTCTTGTTGCCGAGGTAGTCGCCGGCGATGCCACCGCAGCCGCCGAGTGGTGGGATGGCAAGCCGTTCGAGCGCATCCTCATCGATGCGCCGTGTTCCGCGACCGGTATCGTGCGTCGACAACCGGACATCAAGCTGCATCGGCGTGCCACCGATATCGCATCCCTGGCCAAGGTGCAGACAACCTTGCTGGACGCGTTGTGGCCGCTGCTGGCGAATGGCGGGCGCATGGTCTACGCGACGTGTTCGGTCCTGCGCCGGGAAAACGAAGACGTGGTCGCCGCTTTCCTTGGGGCGCATGCGGATGCACGCGCATTGCCCTTGCCCGCGGCCTTCGGCCATCCGGCGGGCAGCGGGCGCCAAAATCTGCCCGGCGAAAACGGCAGTGATGGCTTCTTCTACGCGGCGCTGGGCAAGAGTCCCGGCTAATCTGTGGAGGCGGCTTCTGCCGCCATGTCTTAACTTCCCGGAATCACCCCAACAATTGCGGCGAAAGCCGCTCCCACGAAAGCGCGCGGAGTTGGAAGAAAAGATCCAGATGCGTCGCCAGCATTTCCATCTCTTGCTCCTGCTTTTGTGCGCGCTGCTCGCCGGCTGCGGCGCGATCGCGCAACAAACACCAGGATCGCTCACGGTACGCACGGCAACGGTGGCGGCCAATGGCGCAGTTGCGCTGCTCGAACTGGGTTTGGACTGCCATCTCAGCGGCCCGATGCAGGATGCGCTCGACCATGGCATTCCGATCACCTTGCGCATCGATGTTCGCGCCGGACGCTGGCCGCGCACGCTCGCTTCGGCCACGCAACGCATCGAGATGCGCTATTTTCCGCTTTCGCGTCGCTATCAATTGCGTGAGACGGAGCCGGATGACGTGCGCAGCTTTGCGACGCCGGCGTATCTGATTGCGGCTCTCGGGTCGTTGCGACTTGGTCTGCCGGGTGCGTTTGCGACCCTGCCGGCGACGACTCCGCTGCTGGTTTCTGTCGCGATCGATCCAGCCGCGCTGCCGGGTGCGCTGCGCCTGCCGGCATTGTTCGAACCCGCCTGGCGTCTCACCGCGAAGGACTATGCATGGACCGTCGCGGCGCGCTGAATTTCATTTACCGGCGTGCGCTGCCGACGTTGGCGGTGGCGACGCTGCTGCTGGCGTCATTGAAGCTGGCCGAGGACGCGGCTGGCGACAGCGATCGGTTCGCGGCGCACTACCGCTGGGTGCTCGGCGCCGCCATCGCGGCCCTCGGCGTGCTGATCGCGACGATAGGCCAGCGCCTATGGCGACTGCGTGCGGATCTCACGCGAGCGGCGCCAGGCGCGCGCCTGGGCCGACGCCTGCTGCTCGTCTTGATCGTGCTTGCGTTGCCGTCGACGATCGTCGTCTATGGATTTGCATTGCGCTTCCTCGATGCGACGATCGACAGCTGGTTCGATGTGCGTCTTGAACAGGCGCTCGATGACGCGCTCGAAATCGGCCGCATCGCCGTCGATGAGCACCTGCACGCCGCCGAGGGTGCCAGTGCGGACTTGGTCAAGCGCCTTGCCGCCGAACCTGCGGCATCGGCGCAGGCCGTGCTCGACGACACGATGGAATCGTCGGGCGCGATTGAACTTACCGTGTTCGGTGACGATGGCCGCGTCATCGCGACGGCGAGTTCCGATCCGCGCTATCTCACGCCGCCGCTGCCCGATAGCGCCTTGCTGATGCGCGTGCACGGCGACGGTCGTTATGCCGCATCAGAACCGTTTGGAGACGCATTGGCTTTGCGCGTCGTGCTTCCGCTGGACGCCGCGGCCGATGTGGGCGGGTCGGGCCGACTCCTGCAGGGTCGGCTTCTGCAAGGAATGTTTCCACTGCCGGCGCGACTGCAACCGCTGACCCGTGGTATCGAGCGTGCCAGTTTTGACTTCCAGCGCCTGAAGTTCCTGCGCGGATCGCTGAAGCTCACCTTCGCGCTGATTCTGTCCTTCGTGCTGTTGTTGTCCGTGCTGGTCGTCGTGCTGGCCGCGTTCGGTATTGCGCGTCGCCTGGTCGCACCGGTCGGACGTCTCGCCGCGGCGACGCGCGCGATCGGCGCAGGCCGTTATGACACGCCGCTGCCAAGTGCGAGCGACGACGAACTGGGTTTCCTGGTGAATTCGTTTGCACAGATGACGCGCGAACTCGAATTCACCAGCGCGCGCGCGCAGAAGAGCACGCGTGAGAGCGAGCAGCAGCGCGCGTGGCTCGAAGCCGTGCTCGAACGTTTGTCTGCGGGCGTGCTCGGGTTCGATCGCGAAGGCCACCTGCGCGTCGCCAATCGTGCGGCTGAAGCCATTCTCGATGTGCCGCTGGCGCGCTATCTGGGCCGTAGCCTTGGCGAGCTGAAGCACGATCGCGCTGATCTGGCCTCGTTCGCCGATCCGCTCGCGCGGCATCTGCGCGAGAACCTGCGTGAGTGGCGCGAAGAAGTCGTCATCGAAACGCGCGCGGGCAAACGCATGCTGATGCTGCGCGGCACCGCGCTGCCGGACCAGACAGGCTATGTCGCGGTGTTCGATGACCTGACCGTGCTCAATCGTGCACAGCGGGACGCGGCGTGGGGCGAGGTCGCGCGTCGGCTCGCGCATGAGGTGAAGAATCCACTCACGCCGATCCAGCTCGCCGCCGAGCGTCTTCGCCGCCGTTTCCTCGGTCGCCTGTCGCCCGAGGAAGGCGAACTGATTGATCGTGCGACGCATACGATCGTGAGCCAGGTCGAGGCCCTCAAGACGATGGTCAATGCGTTCGCAGATTACGCGCGCGCGCCGCAACTGGCCTTGCGCGCGATTGCGCTGCATGCGTTGCTCGACGAAGTGCTCGACTTGTACGAGAACGACCAGCGCATGAGTCTTACGCGCCAGCTCGCCGATGGCGAGCCGCGCGTGCGCGTCGACGCGGTGCGTCTGCGGCAGGCTCTGCACAATCTGATCAAGAACGCGCTGGAGGCGATTGGCGATGCGCGCAAGCCGCAAATTCGCGTCGTCACGCGTCACGTGCGCGACGGCGAAGAGGACTGGATCGAATTGTCGGTGAGCGACAATGGTCCCGGCCTTCCCGCAGACTTCGGTGAACGCTGGTTCGAGCCGTACACGAGCAGCAAGGCGCGCGGCACCGGCCTTGGTCTCGCCGTGGTCAAGAAGATCGTCGAGGAACACGGCGGCAATGTGCGCGCTGAAAACAATGCGCAGGGTGGCGCAACCTTCATATTGCGGCTGCCGCTCGAAGCCTGATCCGTCGCCTGCGGAGCGTCAGTCTTGCTTGCGCAGATCCGATGGGGGCGCTGCGGCGAACGCCGCCAGATGCTGGTCGAGTCCGCGTTCGCAACGGATCAACCCGCGCGCGCGCGAGTCGGCGAGGATCGCGTCGTTCGGATTGTCGACGAGGTTCTTGCGCGTCGCATGCCACAGATGGACGCCGAGTGCGGCGAAGCGCAGGTCGCGCCGACGCAGGCCCAGATGGTAGGCGCGCGCAACGATCTCGTTGTCCTCGCGACCCCAGCCAACCATCGCTTCATTGAAGCCATTCAGCGCGATCAGGTCGTCGCGCCAGAACGCCATGTTGCAGCCCTTCACGCCGGGCGCCTTGCGATGCGGGCGTGCGTACAGCCGCGCCAGCACGAGCAGGCGCAAGGTGTGGCGGCGTCGTTCGATGTCGGCGGCGAAAAAACGGACATCGAGCGCACCGCTGGCGAGCAGGCGCGCGCCAGCGTGCTGCCCGGTCAGCACGCGCGAGCCTTGAGCGAAGCAGCCGACTCGCGCGAAGCGTTCGTGATCGGCGACGAAATCACGTCCCGGCACGGTGTCGCCGTCGAGCAGGATCACGTAGTCGCCACGCGCGGCGGCAATCGCGAGGTTGCGGATGCGCGCGAGGCGATAGCCGTCATCGTCCTGCCAGACATGGCGCAACGGAACCGGAAAATCGCGCGCCAGGGTCGCCAGCAGCGCACACGTTGGCGCGCCGGAGCCGTCGTCGGCGATCAACACCTCGTCCGGTGGGCGACTTTGTCGGGCGATTCCGCGCAAGGTCAGTTCGAGCGCGCGTGGCCAGTTGTAGGTGCTGACGATCAGGCTGATACGCATAGTGCGGAGTTTACCGATCGCGCCGCGGGCGCATATCCAGCGGCGCTTCGCGCAGCAACGCCGGATGGCCGTCGAGCCCGCTCTCGCAGCGGCTGCTGCGCAGTGCAAGCGTCCGTTGAAACCGCTGGTAGTTGGGCAGCGCGCGCTCCTCGTCGCCCGACACAGCTTTGTCGCCGCCGTGCCAAAGATGGATGGCCAGCGCGGCGAACTTGAGCGGCCGACGCCGCACGCCGGCGAGTTCCAGGCGCGCAGCGAACTCGCGGTCTTCATAGCCCCAGCCGACAAAGCGCTCGTCGAAGCCGTTGACGCGCAGTGCATCGCTGCGCCAGTAGCTCTGGTTGCAGCTCATCACTTTGCCACTGCCGCGACTGAACAAACCGGCCTTGACTGCGGCCAGCCACGGGATGCGGCGCGCGTGGCGCCGCTTGAAGTCGCCATCGAGGCCGGCGTCGAAGCGTGGCGCGCCACCCGCGAGTAGGCGCGCGGTCTCGGCTGCCGACGCATGCAGACGGCCGCCCTGCAAGTAGCTGTCGGCGCGCGCCAGGGCGAGATGATCGGCCAGGAAATCCGGATGCAGGACCATATCGCCATCGATCGTGACCAGATACTCGCCGCGTGCGGCAGCAATCGCCAGATTGCGCACGCGCGCCGCGCGAAAGCCGACATCCTCCTGCCAAACCTGTCGCAGCGGCACGGGATAGTCGTCCGCGACGGATTTCAGCAAGGCGTGAGTTTCCGCGCCCGAACCATCGTCGGCGACGATCACTTCCAGCGGCAGGCAGCGCTGTTGCGCAACCGACGCGAGCACGCAGGCGAGCGCCGCCGGCCAGTTGTAAGTGGTAACTATGAGCGAGAGCGTCGGCTTCGATGGCCGCGGCAGTTGGCCGGTCACGAGGCGTCGATCATGTCGGCGGCGCGTGCGCGCAAGTCGGCCGGTGGCGTCGCGAATTCGTCACGGTGGCTGTCGATGCCCTGTGAGCAGCGGACGGCGCGAGTCGTCAAGGTCTCGCGCAGGATGGGATCGTTCGGCAGGCCAGTGGCCGGGTCGTGGCCCTCGGGCCAGCGCAGGCGGTGATACAGGTGGATCGCCAGCGCCGCGTAGCGCAATGGGCGTCCGTGTATGCCGGTGTGGTCGAGACGTGCAGCGGCCTCGTCGTCCTCGCGACCCCAGCTCTGCATGCGTTCGTCGAAACCGTTGACCCTCATCAAGTCTTCGCGCCAATAGCTCTGGTTGCAGCCCATGACCTGACCGCCACCTTGCCGCCCCGCGATCTTGCGCCGTGCGAGCCAGCGCAAACGCAGCGCATGCTTGCGCCGGAACTCACCCGGCATCAGCGGGCTGAAGCGCGGCGCGCCGCCGGCCAGCAGACGTGCGGTCTCCGCTGGCGTTGCATTCAGGCGCAGGCCCTGAAGAAAGATGCCCGGCTGCGCCAGGGCCAAGTGATCGGCGACGAAATCGCGATGCAGGAGCATGTCGCCATCGATCACGATCAGATAGTCACCGCGGCTGGCAGCTATCGCCCGGTTGCGGCTGCGCGCGAGGCGGAAGCCGTTGTCTTCCTGCCAGACATGGCTGAGCCGGGTTGGAAAGTCGCGCGCGAACGCGTGAATCAGTTCGGCCGTGTCAGCGCGCGAGCCGTCGTCGGCGACGATCACTTCATCCGGCAGTCGACTCTGCGGCTTGATGCTGTCAAGCGCCAGGGCCAGCGCTTCCTTCCAGTTGTAGGTGGTGACAATCAGACTCACTTGCATAGCTAGCTTCTCTGTCCGCGCTCAAGCAACCACAGCATGATGAATTTCTGGCGCACGTAGTTCGCTTCGACATAGGCATAGACGAGGCCGCGCCAGCCGTCGAGAAAACCGAGACGCAATACGTAACCGCGCAGGAAACGCCAGCTCGGATTGAAGACGAGGTTGGCAATGCGCGCGCGGCGACCGCACGCATGTTGATGCGCAGCCATCAGGCGCGCATAACGTTCGAGCCGCGCGAGCTGGTCGGCGAGGGAGCGATACGCTTGATGGTCGAGATCGCCGGCGAGCATCGCGACAGCGCCGTCGACGCTGGCGTGCTCGTGGATTTCACGCTCGCCGCGCCATCCGCCACGCCGGCGATCGAACAGGCGCATGACCCGATCAGGATACGCATTGCCATGGCGCAGCGGTGCGCCGAAGTATTCGGTCAGGCGCGCGAATCGATAGCCGCTGTAGCCACTGAAATCGCCATCACGGACCCGTTCAATCGATGCGCGCAACAAAGGCGTGACGCGCTCGTCGGCGTCCAGGCACAGCACCCAGTCGTTGCCCGATGCTTGCACGGCGAAATCCTTTTGTGCGCGATAGCCGCCGAAAGCACGCTCGATGACGCGCGCACCCTTGGCCGCAGCGCGTTCGCGCGTGCCGTCGGTGGAGCCGGAGTCGACCACGACGATCTCGTCGCAGAACGCGAGCGAGTCGAGGCAGGCGTCGATGCGATCGGCTTCGTTGAGTGTGATGATGCAGGCGGAAAGACGCGGGCGTTCGGGCGCTGGCATGCGCGGGTCGTCGACAAAGGGCGCACAGGTTAGCCGAGGGCAGCAGTCGCGGCACCTGTGCGTGCGTGCGCAGCACGCGCGCCGAAGTCCAGGACGCCGTGATGTGGGTCCGATGGCCGAGATGGAGGTGCCTGCGGTTGGCGCTTGCGGTGGGCACACTTCTTCCGCAGACCGGTACCCGCGGCCAGGCGCACTGCGCTATGCTCGCTGTCTCTTTTTCGCAACGGCATTTCGATGACGGCTGACGCGCGCGTGCTCGTGGTCGACGACGAGCCGGATATCCGGCAAACGGTCAAGGACATCCTCGAAGACGAGGGGTATGTCGTCGATGTCGCCGCGTCCGCCGCCGAGGCGCGCGAAGCGCGACGGCGCCAGCGGCCCGATGTCGTGCTGCTCGATATCTGGATGCCCGATCTCGATGGCGTGAGCCTGTTGCGCGAATGGAGTGAACGCGGCGGCCTGCCGTGCCCGGTCATCATGATCAGCGGTCACGGCACCGTCGAGACCGCGGTCGAGGCGACGCGCCTGGGTGCTTGGGACTTTATCGAGAAGCCGATTTCGCTGGCGAAGCTGCTGCTGGTCGTTGCGCATGCTCTCGAAGCGGGTCGCCTGAAACGCGAGAACGATGGCTTGCGCCGCCAGTTGCCGGCGCCGGTGGATCTGGTCGGTTCGGGCAAGGCGATGCAGGCGCTGCGCGCGCAGATCGACAAGATCGCCGCGCACGATACCGGCGTGCTTGTGCACGGCGAACCCGGCACCGGCAAGGAAACCCTCGCTCGCGCACTGCACGAGCGCAGCGCGCGTCGCAACGGCCCCTTCATCACCGTCGCCGCGGGTGCGATTGGCCGCGAGCATGCAGCGATCGCGCTGTTCGGCGTCGAGGATGCCAATGGCGTGCAGCATGGCCTGATCGAACAGGCCAATGGCGGCACGCTGTTCCTCGACGAAGTCGCCGATCTCGATCCGGAACTGCAGTTGCGTCTGGCGAGCGTGATCGAACGGCGTGCGCTGATCCGCTGCGGCGGCCACGAACCGATGGCGATCGACGCGCGCGTGATCGCCGCGACCGCGCAGGACCTCGAAGCCCTCGTCGCAGGCGGTCGTTTCCGCGAGGAGCTGTACTACCAGCTCAAGGTGGTTCCGATTGCGGTACCCCCGCTGCGCGAACGTAGCGACGACATGCCCGAACTACTTCGTTACTACGCGGACTATTTCGCCAACCGCGATACCTTGCCGTACCGCAATTTCCCGGTCGCAGTGCAGAACCGACTGCGTCACTACGCGTGGCCCGGCAACCTGCGCGAACTACGCAATCTGGTGCAGCGCTTGTTGGTGCTCGGCAGCGCGGCCGACGTAGGTCTCGACGAACTCGCGCTCGGCAGCGTTGCGGCACCGCTAGCGAGTGTGCCGTCGACGGTGGGCGCAGGCGTCGATTTCAGCCTGCCGCTGCGCGAAGCGCGCGAGCAGTTCGAGCGCGCGTACCTGCTGCACCAGCTCAATGAGGCCGGCGGCAGCGTCGGCAAGCTGGCCAAGGCGGTCGGAATGGAGCGTACCCATCTGTACCGCAAGCTCAAGGATCTGGATATCGACCCGCGCGGAAACGCGCGCGACGCGTGACCCCAATTTGTTGCAATGCGGAACTTTCCTGTCATCCTTGGGTCAGAGGAATGGGTTTACTTCATCGCTCCCCACCAGGCGTCGCTCCCGCAACGAGCGGCGCCTTTTTTATGGCCATGGATGGCCGGTATGCTGGCAATGCAGGAGCAATTGCCGGTGTTCTTTCAGATAGCCTGGAATCGCATCGAAACCAAAGCCGGAAATGCAGGAGCATTTTCCGGCGGCGTCACGTCGCCAGATATGCCGGCCCGCTGGCGTTCCGGACACCGGTGGACACGTACCGCATCCCTGTGGGTAGAAAATGCAGGAGCAATTGCCAGCGGCGTCACGGCGCGAGCCAAGGCGACCCGCGATGCAGCGAGCGCCGCATCCATTGCACTGAACCCACTCCGCCGCACCCAGCGGCACGTTCACAGGACGCAACACATGCAACTCGACGGCAAGGTGGCAATCGTGACGGGCGCGGCGAGCGGTATCGGCAAACGCATCGCCGAAGTCTATGCGAAGAACGGCGCCGCGGTAGCCATCGCAGATCTCAATCCCGATGGCGCGCACGCCACGGCGAAAGAACTTGCGGACCAAGGTGCCAAGGCGATCGGCATCGCGATGGATGTCACCGATGAGCAGGCCGTCGACGCGGGCGTCGATGCGGTCGTGAAACAGTTCGGTCAGGTCGACATTCTTGTTTCCAATGCCGGCATCCAGATCGTGAATCCGATCGAGAATTTCTCATACGCCGACTGGAAGAAGCTGATGGCGATCCATGTCGATGGCGCGTTCCTCACCACACGTGCGTGTCTGCGTCACATGTATGCGCGCGGGCGCGGTGGCGCAATCATCTACATGGGCTCGGTACATTCCAAGGAAGCATCGAAGCTCAAGGCGCCGTACGTGACCGCGAAGCACGGCCTGATCGGGCTGGCCAAGGTGGTCGCGAAAGAAGGTGCGGAGCACGGCGTCCGCGCGAACGTGATCTGCCCCGGCTTTGTGCGCACGCCGCTGGTGGAGAAGCAGATTCCGGAGCAGGCGAAGTCGTTCGGCATTTCCGAGGACGACGTCGTCAAGAAGATCATGCTCAAGGACACCGTCGACGGCGAGTTCACCACGGTCGACGATGTCGCCGCGTGCGCATTGTTCTTCGCCGGCTTCGAGACGAATGCCTTGACCGGCCAGAGCCTCATCGTCAGCCACGGCTGGAGCATGCAATGACGCCGCCCCGCACGCGCAGCGCGACGCAGAGCAAGGTGCAGCGCGAACGCGCATCGCGCGAGGCGCCGCCGGCGCGCACCAGAAGCAGGGCGGCCAGCCCCACTCCGTTCGAATCCGCGCAGCACTACGAAACGGTCGCGCTGGTGCTGCAGGGCGGCGGTGCGCTCGGTTCGTACCAGTGTGGCGTGTACGAGGCCCTGCACGAATCGCGCATTCGTCCAACCTGGTTCGCCGGCACCTCGATCGGCGCGATCAATGCAGCGATCATCGCCGGCAATGCACCGGAACACCGCGTCGACCGCCTGCGCGAATTCTGGAACACGATATGCGAGCCCGCCGGCGACTTTGCCTGGCCATTCAGTGCGATCAGCTCGATAGCCGAATGGCTTCCGTCGAGTGCGCCGCTCGGTGCGTGGATGAACGCGCTGAGCGCAATCGGTGCGATCGCGCACGGGCAACGTGGTTTCTACAGCCCGCGCCCGATATCACCGTTCGTGTATGCCGACGGCAGCGCAGCGGCCACCAGCTTTTACGACACTGCGCCGCTCAAGGTGACGCTGGAGCGGCTGGTCGATTTCGACCGCATTAATCACGGCGACGTGCGGCTGTCGGTCGGCGCCGCAAACGCGCGCACCGGCAATGTGCGTTACTTCGATTCCGCGCTTGAAAGCCTGCGCGCGGAGCACATCGTCGCGTCCGGTGCGTTGCCGCCCGCGTTCCCGGCGGTGGTTATCGACGGTGAATCCTATTGGGATGGCGGTACCGTCTCCAACACCCCACTCGACTACGTGCTTGAATCCGATCCGCGTCGCGACAGCCTGCTACTGCAGGTCGACTTGTGGAGCGCTGGCGGCGCGCTGCCCAAGACCATGGCCGAGGTCATGGAACGGCAGAAGGATATCCAGTATTCGAGCCGCACACGTTTCGGTACCGATGTGGTCGCGCGTCATCAGAAACTGCGCAGTGCGCTGGGTCTGCTGCTGGAGCAGGTGCCGGCAGAGCATCTTCCACAGAGCCTGCTCCTCGACTTGCAGCCGTGGCTGTGTGATCGCGTGTTCAACGTCATCCACCTGATTTACCAGGCCAAGCAAGACGAGGAAGAATACAAGGACTATGCGTTCGGCGCGGCGACCATGCGAGAGCATTGGGCGAGCGGCGTGGCCGACATGCGCGCCAGTCTGGCGCAACCCCAGTTCTTCGAACCGCCGCCGCGCCGCGTCGGCGCGATCACGCACGACATCCACCGTCGCGCAGGTGATGCGTAATTGAACGTAAAGCCGGCTGCACGGGCGTCCGAAGCGCGCGATGATGGCGTCATGGACCAAGACTTCATCGCCCGCCTGCGTGCGCAACTCGGTGGACCGCGTGACGGCGCGTTGCTGCGTTTTTCGCTCGGCAACGCTTTGCTTTGCCACGGCGATGCGATCGGCGCCGCGACGGCGTTCCGCGAGGCGGTCGCGTTCGACGCGAACTATTCCGCGGCGTGGAAAATGCTCGGTCGGGCCCTTGTCGACAGTGGCGACAACGCCGGCGCAGTCTCGGCTTTTGAACGCGGAATTGGAGTCGCGCGCGAACGCGGCGACGAGCAGGCAGCGAAGGAGATGACCGTGTTCCTGCGCCGCTTGCACAAGCCTGCTACGAATTAGCGCACCCCATGCGCCCGTTTGTTATTGCCCTGTTCGCGCTGTCGTTGTTGGGTGCAGCCAACTGGTTTCTGCATCGTCCGATTTCGCAGGTGCCCGGCGTGCTCGTTGGCAGCGAGCCCGTGCAGACTGAACCCGCAAGCCGCGCACCGATCCGGCATGGTGACTACGAGATCACTCCGCTCGCCGACTACGCGATCGAGGCACGTGTGCTGTCGCGGCAGGACTATACGTTCGATGGCGGCAGCGCACTTGCGCCCACCGATCTGGCGGTCGGCTGGAAGCGCATGTCCGACAACGATGTCATCGCGCAGCTGGAGCTGTCCCAGTCCGCGCGCTACTTCACGTATCGCTGGAAGTTCGCGCCGCCGATCCCCGCCGACGAGATCGTGCGCTCGGCCGCCAACATGCACATGATTCCCGCGGATGCCACCGCCGCGCGCGCGCTGGCGCAGGTGCGCATAGGTGAAATCGTCACGCTGCACGGCCAACTGGTCCAGGCCACACGCAGCGACGGCGGGAGCTGGACGAGTTCGCTGCGCCGCGACGATACCGGTGGTGGCGCTTGCGAGCTCATGCTGGTCGATTCGATCGAGCGTCGCCAGCGTTGAAACGCGGCTCCGCACGTGCCGTCGCTTTGCTCGCTCGCACACGCGTACACGCGAGCCTTGGATCCCTCAAGCTCAGTTCGGAAAGCGCTTGTAGGTCCACTGGTACTGCGTGAAAGCAAGTCGCACGCATTCTTCGACGCCGCCATTGAGCGCGCTGCAGGCGACATTGATGTCCGCTTCCGCAATCGCGTCCGGCGCGCGCAGAAAATGCAGGCGATAGCCCGCTCCCTGCGGCAGCCGTTCGATGAAACTGAGGAGCACTGTCGCACCCGTGCGCTGGGCCAGGCGTGGCAGCAGCACCATCGTCGACGCCGGTACGCCGAAGAACGGCGCCACGACACCTTCGCCGCCGCGCGGCCGCTGATCGGGGAGGATGCCGACGACCCCTCCGGCCGCCAGACGTTTGTACAAGGTGCGCACCCCGGCACCCTCGGCGCGCACCTGCTCGACCGGCATCGCGCCGCGTACCTTGAGCAGCAGCGGCTCGATCAGCGCGTAGCGTGGTGGGCGATACAGGATTGCCAGCGGCGTGCGCGAGGCGAGCCAGTAGTTGAGCAGTTCCCAGCAACCGAGGTGCGGCGCAGCGACGATCAGGCCGCGGCCGCGCGCAAGCGCCGCCTCGAACAGGGCCGCGCCGCGGACCTCACGGATCAGCTCGAGCGCCCGCTCAGGGCGATTGCCCCAGATTTTTGCAGTCTCGACCAGAGCCTTGCCGGTCTCCTCCATTGTCGCGCGACCGAGACGATGTCTGGTTTCGGCACTCTCTTGCGTTACTACCAAGGAGAGGTTGCGTTCGACGATGCGGCGCGCGCGACCATTGCCGAGCCAGATCATTCGGCCGAGGACGACGCCCAGCGCATGCAGCCAGCGCAGTGGCAGTCGTCCGACCATGCGCAGCGCGGCGTGCAGCACGACAACCGGCCAGGAAAGGGGTGGGAGATTCATGGAATTGAGGCATTCATGACAGCAGCGATTGTAAGGGCAGCATGCGCGTTGACCGCGGCGCGACGCCACGTCCACGATGCGCGTCCGTCTGCAGGAGAGCCCGATGATCGCTTTGATCCAGCGTGTGATCCGCGCGCGCGTCGACGTCGACACCCAGACCGTGGGCGCGATTGGCGCCGGTCTGCTTGCCCTCGTCGCGGTGCAACCGGGCGACGGCGAGACCCAGGCGCAGCGTTTGCTCGAGCGGGTGCTGGGCTATCGCGTGTTCGCCGACGAACAAGGGCGCATGAACCGTTCGCTGGGCGATACGGGCGGCGGTCTGTTGCTGGTCTCGCAATTCACCTTGGCCGCCGACACGCGTTCGGGGATGCGTCCGGGATTCTCGACGGCCGCGGCGCCCGCGGAGGCCCAATGCTGGTTCGCGCGTCTGGTCCAACTGGCAAGGGAGCACCATGCGAGGGTGGAAATCGGTCGATTCGGCGCCCATATGGAGGTTCATCTGGTCAATGACGGACCGGTTACGTTTTGGTTGGAAGCGCGTTGAGGGTCGGCTGGCCGTGATTGGGCGGTAAGTTGGCTAAGAAAAGCGCTGCGCCAGAGGGCGTGGTGCTCGAAATTCCGCGAAGGATCGCGAACGAAAGCCGTCCATGGCGGGTCCTCCAGCCCGGCCATCCATGGCCGGTCGCTCAGCGGCTCGCAATGCCGGAGGGCATTGCTCGAAATCCCGCTTCGCCCCTTGACGCGGCTCCTATACTCTTTTTCCTTTGTCGTACAGCACACCCGGAATCCACATGGCCGCAGCGCACAACCAGGAGCAACA
>JBDSFA010000453.1:0-2598 GCA_039919785.1 Dokdonella sp.
CCGGGTATCCATGACGACCCGCTGAAATCCGTGCGCGACGAGAACGCAAAGCTCAAGCGCGAGCGCGGCATCGACAAGAAGGATGCCGACAAGGAAAAAGACGCGAAGCGCGACGACGCGCCGAAGAACCGCGCCGTGCGCATCGTCGCCGACGGCGAGGATGGTGGCGGTGGCGGCATCGCCTGGAGTGCCGACGGCAAGGCGCTCGCGATCCAGATCCGCGCGATCGACAACAAGGACCGCTGGATTGCGAGCGTGGACCTCGACCGCGCCAAGCTCGTCAACCAGCACCGCCTGACGGACGCGGCCTGGATCAACTGGAACTTCAACGAATTCGGCTGGGAAAAAGACGACCGCACGCTCTGGTATGTATCCGAAGAAAGCGGCTACGCGCAGCTTTACGCGAAGACGGCCAGCGGCAAGGCCAGCGCGCTGACCAGCGGCAAGTTCGAAGTATCCAGCCCGGTGCTGTCGGCGGACGGCAACTGGTTCTACCTTCGCTCGAATGCGGAAGCACCGTACGCATATGACGTCTACCGCGTCGCGACCAAGGGCGGCAAGCTCGAACGCATCAGCTCGTTCAAGGGCATGCAGAGTTTCGCGCTCGCGCCCGATGGCAAGCAGCTTGCGATCGTGCACTCCGGTTCGTACCTGCCGGCGCAACTCGCAGTCGTCGGCAGCGAAAGTGGCGCGACCGCGCGTGAGCTGACCGACACGCGCACGCCCGAGTACAAGGCGTTGACGTGGCCCGCGCTCGACATCGTGCAGGTACCGTCGACGCATACGCAGCAGCCGATCTACGCGAAGTTGTACAAGCCGAAGGATTTCGACGCGTCGAAGAAGTATCCGGCCGTGCTGTTCGTCCACGGCGCCGGCTACGTGCAGAACGTGCACGAGCAGTTCCCCTACTATTTCCGCGAGCAGATGTTCCACAGCCTGCTCAATGAACACGGCTATGTCGTGCTCGACATGGATTACCGCGCAAGCGAAGGCTACGGCCGCGATTGGCGCACTGCGATCTACCGCCAGATGGGCCACCCGGAACTGGATGACCTCCTCGACGGCGTGCACTGGCTGGAAAAGAACGCGGCAGTCGATGCGCAACGCGTCGGCGTTTATGGCGGTTCGTATGGCGGCTTCATGACCCTGATGGCGATGTTCCGCGCACCGGGTGTTTTCAAGGCCGGCGCCGCGCTGCGCCCGGTCACCGACTGGGCGCAGTACAACCACGAATACACGTCGAATATCCTCAACGAACCAAAGGACGATCCGATTGCGTACGAACGTTCGTCGCCGATCGAATTCGCCGACGGCCTCAAAGGCTCGCTGCTGATCGCGCACGGCATGATCGACGACAACGTGCTGTTTGAGGATTCGGTGCGCCTGTACCAGAAGCTCATCGAACTGCACAAAGACAACTTCCAATTGTCCGGCTATCCGCTCGAACGCCACGGCTTCGTGCACGCCGACTCGTGGCTCGATGAATACAAGCGCATCTACAAGCTGTTCGAGGCGAACCTGAAATGATCATGCGGCCGGCTGCACTCGCCTGTGTCGCCGGCCTCGTGCTGATGCTCGCCGGCTGCAAGCTCGACTGGGTGCGCGAGCATCCACTCGGCTGCCGCCTCGATGAGCAACTCGCCTTGCGCGATACGCTCTACTTCGGCCGCTCGATTCCCGGCGGTGGCGACGTCGACGAAGCAGCGTGGCAGCGTTTCGAGAACGAAACCCTGCTGCGCGCCTTTCCACGCGGCTACACCATGCTCGACGCGCACGGTCACTGGCGCGGCACGGTTGGCGCGCCCATCGGCGAAGCCAGCCGCATCATCATCCTTGTGCACGGCGACGACGCAACGAGCGAAGCCGCCGTGCGCAATGTCGTTGCGCGCTATCGGGATACGTTCAAGCAGGAATCGGTGTTGCGCGAACGCGCCGCGGTGTGCGCCACGTTCTAGCGACACCGTAAGTATCCCCTCAGCGAACCTGCGCCATCCCCAACTGAATCCTCCGCTTGAAGTGGAGAACTTGAAAACAACGCTTTAGCGCTGCCCTTCAAACGGACGACTTTAGCGCGGCGCGCTTTAGCCCTCCCCTTCAAGGGGTGAGCCAGGCTCTCGCGCGGCATGCCGCGCGCGGCGAGCGGCTGCACATGGATGTGCAGACCGGGTCTTCAAGGGCAGCATGCCCGATGGTTGAGTGGAAATGGTGTAAGCCGCGTAGCCGTCCTGAATACATGGAGCCAGATGAAGTCGCCAACACCATCCCCACCTAAATCCTCCCCTTGAAGGGGAGGACTTCAGTGCGGCGCGCTTTAGCCCTCCCCTTCAAGGGGAGGGTTGGGTGGGGATGGTGTGCGGCGCACCGCATGAGCGAATCGCACTAACCGCGCAGGCGACACTCCCAGTCGCAGCAGGTTCAGCGGTCCAGCGGACTTAACACACCTTGCCCGCCGCGGTTGAGCACATGCGTATAGATCTGCGTCGTGCTCACGTCTGCGTGACCCAGCAGCTCTTGCACCGTACGGATATCTGATCCCGCTTCCAGCAGATGCGTCGCAAACGAGTGCCGCAGCGTATGACACGTCGCTGGCTTGGCAAC
>JBDSFA010000336.1:0-5811 GCA_039919785.1 Dokdonella sp.
ATAGATTCTTGAGCGAGGCAGCGCAAGCCTGCGGTGCCGGCGCAGACAGCGCCAATGCGAACACAACCAGCCAGCCGCGACGGAAGCCCAACAACGCCAGCGGTGCGAGCAGCAACAACAACCACGGGCCGCGATCACGCCAGCGCGCACTCTCGGCCATCTGACCCGGTGCGCCTGCATCGTTGCGCTCGGCGCGATCGCTGTCGACGCGATTGCCGAGCAAGGTATCCAGATCGCGCGCGTCCGGCGCGAGCGAGGCGTAGCGTCCACCGCCCGCCTCGGCCACTTCACGCAAGCGCGCTTCGTCCAGGCGCGACACCGCGATGCCGCCATTCGCGTCCTTCATGAAATCGCCCTGCGCGAGCGGCACCGGTGCGCCGGCTTTGCTGCCGACACCGAGTACGGACACGCTGATGCCGCGTGCCTGCGCCTTGCGCGCGGCGGCTACCGCAGCGTTGCTTGCGCCGTCGGCGAGCAGGACGATCTCGCCATGATGCAAGCCTGCCTGTTCAATGAGATCGACGCCGGCAGCAATGGCGCGCTCGGTCGCGTTGCCGGGAACCGGCATCGTGCCTGGGTCCAGCGCATCGATGAGGTTGCGCACGGTACCGACGTCATCGGTGAGCGGCGCGGCGACGAACGCATCGCCGGCATAACCGATCAACGCGGTCTGGTAGTCGCGACTTCGCGTGAGAATATCGTCGAGCTTGAAACGTGCGCGTGCGAGCCGACTCGGCTTGTCGTCCTGCGCCAGCATGCTCGGCGCCAGTTCGAGTGCGAGCACGCGTGCGGCCTGGTTGCGATACAGCGGCATCGGTTCGCGTTCCCACGCGGGTCCCGCGAGAGCGAGGCATGCAAGCGTCCACAGTGACGCGGCTAGCCATAGCCCGGCGCGGCCTGGACCGCCGTCGATGCGCTCGATCAGGTGCGGCAGCAAGTGCGCGTCGACGGCCGCGCGCCATGCGCCCGCGTCGCTGCGGCCATGGCGCCAGGCAAGCCAAAACAGCGGCAGCGCGAGCACCAACAGCAGCGCGAGCGGCCGCAGGAAATGGAAATCGGCGAAGGCGCTCAGCGCAGGCACGCTCATGCCGGCACCGCGCGGTTGAGAACACGCAGACGCAGCGCCGGCACCGCGAACGCGAG
Source organism: Dokdonella sp. (assembly GCA_039919785.1). Lineage (GTDB taxonomy): Bacteria > Pseudomonadota > Gammaproteobacteria > Xanthomonadales > Rhodanobacteraceae > Dokdonella_A. Next base: position 1,144 of record JBDSFA010000336.1, read on the forward strand.
CGCACCGAATGCAAGTGCGGCGGCCAGCGGCCACCAGTAGAGTTCCTCGACGGGGCGCAGGCTTTGCTGGGTGTCGGCTGCGGGTTCGAGTTGATCGATCGTACGGTAGATGTCGGCGAGTTCTTCGCTGTTGCGCGCGCGGAAATAGCGACCACCGGTCTTGCTCGCCATTTCGCCGAGCATCTTTTCATCGAGGTCGGCAGATGGATTGACGACGCGGCTGCCGAAGATGCTGTTGACGCGCATCGCGTCGGCACCGATGCCGATCGTGTAAATGCGCAACTGGTTCGCAACCGCGAGATCGATTGCCTTGGCCGGATCAAGTTCCCCCGCCGTGTTGACGCCATCCGTCAGCAAGATGAGCACGCGCTGCGGCTGCGGACGCTCGCGCAGGCGTTTCACCGCGAGGCCGACGGCGTCGCCGATCGCGGTTTCGCGACCGGCGAGACCGATCGTCGAGTCGATGAGCTGCTTGCCGACCGTCTTGAGGTCGAACGTGAGCGGCACCAGCAGATAGGCGCGCGTACCGAACAGGATCAGGCCGACGCGATCGCCGGCGCGGCGATGGATGAAGTCCGATGCAATCGCCTGGATCGCGGCGAAGCGCGGTGCGGCGGCGCCGCCAAGCTGCATGTCTTCAATGCTCATGCTGCCCGACGTATCGACGGCGAGCAGCAGGTCGCGACCGGAGCGTGGTACGTTTTCCGGCGCACCCAGCCATTGCGGGCGCGTCGCGGCAAACACAAGCAGCAACCATGCGAGCGCGGCGAACACGCGACGCAGGCGCGGCACCGGCGAAACCTCGGCCTGCTGTGGCAACGCGACACCGAGGTGTGGCAAGTGCAGTGCCGTCGTCATCACACCGCGCGCACGCGGCAGCAGGAACGCGGCCAGCAAGGGCAGCGGTAGCAAGGCGAACAACCAGGGCCACGCGAGTTCAAACATGCGCGCGCCCCCGTGTACCGGACGATCGGCGCGCCATGGCCTCCGGCAATACCGCACGCAGCCACGCACGCGAAAGATCGAGCAAGGCCAGCGCATCGAACGTCTGCGCCGAAACATCGCCGGTACGACGATACGGCGCATCGATCAGGCTGCGCCCGAGTACACCGCGAAACGGTGTATCCGCGGCGCGTGCAGGCGGCCACTGCGCGTCGAGGAATTCAAGCCACGCCTCATCGCGCAACGCAGCCGCCTGTGGCTGGATCATCAGTGATACGCGCCGCAGCAAGTGCGACACCTCGACCGCAACGCGGGTCAAATCCGGTTGAGCGACGTGATCGCTGGCGATGCGTTCAAGCTCAGCCTGTACGCGTTTGCGCCAACGCTGATCATGGCGGCGACGCAACCACCAGCGCGCGATGAAATACACGCCGACAAGCACCAGCGCGGCGAGTAGCCACCAGCCCGGCGCAGGCGGCCACCATGACGGCGCGGGTGGCAGATGGATGTCGCGCAGCTCTGGACCGGGCGTGGGTGCGGCAGCCGTCATGCGACCACCGTCGATTGACGGCTGCGCGCGAGCAGCGGTGCAAGCGCACGGCGCAAGTCCGCGTGCGCATCGAGTTCAAGCGTGCGAATGCCGAGCTTGTTGCTCATGTTGCGCAAGCGTTCGCGCGATGCGGTAAAGCGCTCGGTCCAGGCGCCGCGCACGCGCTCGTCGCCAAAATCGAGGATGCGCCGCGTCGCGCCGAGATGCAGCGCATAACGTCCCGGCGGTGGCGGCGCCAGTTCGAGCGCATCGCGCAAAAGTACGACTGCGATCTCGTGACGCCCTGCCAGTTGCGGCAGCAATCGCTCGGCCTCGACATCGGTGCTGAAGCCGTCACTGAGCAGAATCAGGCGCATGCCCGGCAGCAGCAATCGACGCACGCGCGAAAGTGCGCGCGACAGCGGTTCCTGCGTAGACGCATTAGCGTTCGTATCCCAATCGCGCAACGCGCGCAGTACATTCAGCACACCGCGCCGACCGCCGGCTGGCTTCACTTCGCCATTGATTGCGCCACCGAAACCCAGCGCACCGACGCGATCGCCAGCAGCACTCGCCATCCATGCGAGCAACGCCGCTGCACGCGCCGCCTGCACACTCTTGAAACGCACGCGTGTACCGAAACGCATGCCGGGATTGAGATCCATCGCGAGCAGCAGGCCTTGTTCGCGCTCTTCCTCAAACAGCTTCGTATGTGGCTTGCCACTGCGCGCGGTGACGCGCCAGTCCATGTGCCGGATCTCGTCGCCGGCCTGGTAGATGCGCGACTCGCGGAAGTCGACACCACGCCCGCGCCAACGCGACATATTGGTTCCCGAACGCAAGGCCGGGCTGCGCCGGCTGCGTGCGAGGCTGGCGCCGTGCGCAAGCGCGCCGAGCGCGATAAGTTCATCGAGCGCGACACGAACGCCATTGAGTGGAGCGGACATCGGCGTCACTCGCTCAAGGCAGCGGCACGCGTTGCAACAGCAACGCAATGACCTTGTCTGCGTTGATGCCTTCCGCTTCCGCTTCATAACTGAGCAGCACGCGATGACGCAGTACATCGGCGGCGATCGCATGCACGTCTTCCGGCGTCACGTAGTCGCGACCGGCGAGCCACGCGTGCGCACGTGCACAGCGATCCAGCGCGATCGTGCCGCGCGGACTCGCCCCGTACGCCACATAGCGCGCGAGCTCGGCGCCGTACGGCGACGGATCACGCGTCGCCAGAACCAGCTGCACGATGTATTCCTCCAGCTGCGGAGCGAGATGCAATTCGAGCACCTCGCTGCGTGCGGCGAATATCTGTTGCTGGCTGAGCAGGCGCGCCGGGATCGGCTGCGTTCCGAGCGCCTCGCGTGCACGATTGCGCGCGAACTTCAGGATCGCCGCTTCGGCTGCCGCGTTCGGATAGTCCACGCGCACATGCAGGAGGAAACGATCGAGCTGGGCCTCAGGCAGTGGATAGGTGCCTTCCTGCTCGATCGGGTTCTGCGTCGCCATCACCAGGAACAGCGCCGGAAGTGGGTAGGTGTCGCGGCCGACCGTGACCTGGCGCTCGCCCATCGCCTCCAGCAAGGCCGACTGCACTTTCGCCGGTGCGCGGTTGACCTCGTCGGCGAGGATCAGGTTGTGGAAGATCGGGCCGCGCTGGAATTCGAACTGGGTCGCCTGCGGCCGGTAGATCTCGGTGCCGGTCAGATCGGCTGGCAACAGGTCGGGAGTGAACTGGACCCGATGGAAGTCCGCTTCGATGCGTGCCGCCAGTTCTTTGATCGCGGTGGTCTTGGCCAGACCCGGGGCGCCCTCGACGAGCAAGTGGCCGTCGGCAAGCAGAGCAATCAGCAGGCGGTCGATCAGACCTTCCTGGCCGATGATGCATTGGCCCAGCTCGACACGGAGCGCGGAAAATGCGGCGGATGCGGTAACGGGTTCGGGCATGTCCATGGGATCGATTCAGTAAACGGAGGATGATCGCACGCCACTGGCGCAATACCTCGGACAGCTGCACGCGGGAAAAGTTTTGGGGCGGGCAAGACGGCCTTGCTCCTGCTCTGCAAGGTTCAAGGCCGGCATTGGGCTTGACGCAGCGACATCGCTGGGAACGGACGGCTGCGAGGTCCGACCACCCTTCGACTTCGCCCTCCGGGCTACGCTCAGGGCGAACGGAGGTGAGAACCCTTCCGTAACCAACCGCCCGAACTCACTGCTCGCTCGAATAGAGCGCTTTGCGCGACGCCCCCGTGATCGCCGCCGCCAGCTTGGCGGCGCGCGCCGGCGGCAGTTCCTCGCGTAACAGGGAAAACACGCGCCGACCCTCGGCCAGCTGCGTATCCGCCGCGTCGCCCTCGGCACCCGCAATCAGCAGCACGAATTCGCCGCGCTGCTGGTTCGGATCGGCGCTGACGCGCGTCGCAATCTGGTCGAGTGGCGCAGCAATGAAGGTCTCGAACAGCTTGGTCAGCTCGCGCGCGAGCACACCCGCGCGGGCAGGACCAAACGCGCCGATCATGTCGGCCAGCGATTCGACGATGCGATGGCTCGACTCGTAGAAAATCAGTGTGCGCGATTCGGCGGCCAACGCCTGCAAGCGCTCGCGCCGCGCGGATGCTTTGGCGGGCAGGAAACCCTCAAACACGAAACGGTCGCTCGGCAGCCCCGCGGCGGAGAGTGCGGCGATCGCCGCGCACGGCCCCGGCACCGGCGACACCGCACAACCGGCCTCGCGCGCTGCGCGCACCAGGCGAAAACCCGGATCGCTGACCAGCGGCGTGCCGGCATCGGAAATCAGGGCAACGTCTTCGCCCGCAAGCAGGTGCTCGACGATGCGAGCGGCCTGCTCGCGCTCGTTGTGTTCATGCAGGGCCAGCGTGCGTGCTCGGCTACCCGCGAGATTCAGCAGCGGCGCGCTGTGGCGCGTGTCCTCGGCGGCAATCACGTGTACGTCGCGCAGCACCGCACGTGCGCGCGGTGAGAAGTCGTCGAGGTTGCCGATCGGCGTCGCCACGATCCACAACCGGCCCGATTTCGTTTCCATTACTTTCACCCTGTCTTGAGACCGCTTGCCTTTAGTCAGCCTGCCATGAGTCGGCGCTGAATCGCCGTCAGCACTCGGGAGCCGACCGATTCAGGCGCACCGCCGCGATCGGCTATCATCGCAGTCTGGCAGCTGCGAGGCACCGGCGGTTTGCTCGGCT